>WASR01000016.1:0-9388 GCA_009712615.1 Methanobacterium sp.
ACGACTGCCGATGGCCTGATTCGGTCGGACGCGCAGTTTCCGACAATAAGCCGGCTACGTTCTTGTGGATTTCGTGGCTCAATAACCCACCCCGCACGATCATTGTGTCGCTTCGCCCTGCTCGTCACCGAACAGAACGCAACACTCGCTACCAGGCTGGGCGTTCCCCCTTTACCTGGGTTGGTCTTGCACCAACTGGAACGCGCCAGCTTGCCTGACGCACCACCTGTCCCACTTAGGGCGGCAGAGGTTCAGGTTGCCCGGCCGGTGACGGCTTCGGGGCGGCGATCAACGGACAGTCGCAGCGTGATCTTAACCGAACCGTCAAGGTCGAATGCGTTTCGCCTCCGCCGCGCTTCGGGTCGCGTCGAACCCTTCGGTGTCTTCGCTAAACGTGACGAACCCAAGTTCCGAAAGAGCGCATCGAATAGCGCTGGTGAGCGGCGCTCCGATGACCTTTAGGGCCGTGTAAGGCGTTTTCGTCGAGTAGGGACCATGATGAAGGTCGATGTCGTCCAGATACGCGAGAAAGCATCCCTCTGCACCACGGCTCTCGTAGCATGGCATCCCCGTCACGCCAGTTAGGTGGGACTGGCCCGGAGAGTCCGCCCAAATCGACTGAATCACGGGATCGTTTACCGAACTCATCACGATCCATACTGGTTGGTCGCGCCAGATCTCCTTCAGCCGCTCTCCGAAGTTGGGATCGAGCACGATAAGTACTCGGCGAGTGAGATCGGGGGCATCCATGCATTCATCCTACCGAAGGCTTATGGCCGGTGGAATGGCGGCTGATAGATAATATGTCCGCTGCCGCGTCGCCCGGCCGCGGAGGCCCCGGCTGGTCTATTCAGATCGACTTGGCTATTCAACTTCGTACCGGGGGTGTTTCCCGATTTCCTGCGCCAATATCCTCGGGGTCACATCGCCATAGGTATCGCCCGTCGTACGCGGCTTGTGCCCCTGTATGGCGTCGAGAATCCGAGGGATCATCCCCACTTCCATGCCGACCGTCTTGAAGCGATGCCGCCAACCGTGATTAGGCGCCACGTTGGGATCAGTTACCACCGGGCGGACAAACTCCGTCACTTGATTCTTAGCGATTCGCCAAGGACCACGAATGCTGCCGTCCGGAGCCGGGGTCAAGAAGAGATGACCGGGCGCGCAGGAAGCCACAAATTCCGGAAAACCCAACTCGACAAGCTGGTCGTGCAACACGACGTCACGGGCCTCACTATTCTTCACCGTGCCCGCTTCCGGCGTGATGCTCATCATCCAAATATCACCCACCCGTCGCATATCTTCCTTGCGTAGTTGCACCATTTCGCCGATGCGGGCGCCTGTGAAGGCACATAGCCAAGGCGTTCACCACCCCCTTGCCGCAGCCACGTTCCGGTGCTCTCTACCCGGCTTATAGGCCCAAGCAGCCCTAAGCAGCGCCCCGGCCTCTTCGTCCGTGAAACCCTTCGGACGCAGCTTAGGCTTCTTGCCCAGTTTGATTGTGACACCGGTGGCAGGGTTCGTCTCCTTACGGCGGCTGCCCCCCATGCGACCATTGGCGACCGCCCAGCCAAAGACCGATTTCAGACCGGTCAAATCGCTATCCTTCACCGTCTTGGCTGAAATGGGCTTGCCGGTCCTCGGGTTGATTTCGGCAAGGCGATAATCCTTGAACGCAATCACGTCATCCGCCGTCACCCGACTCGCGTCATCATGCCCAAGGAAGGCGACGAACTTGGAAATGGCGTTGCTGTAGCTTTCATAGGTCGCTGGCTTGGTCCCAGCCGCGTTAGCTTCTTTCCACCAGTCTTCTACCAATCCCGTCAGGGTCCATTTGACTGACACCTTCTCCGTCCACGCCGGGAAACGGTTGGCATCCGGATCGGGCTGGTAATAACCCTCGGCGTTCCGCTTGAGCAACTGGGCAACTTGCTGATGGGTCTTCGCCAATTCGCTGATGAGTTTTGCCCGACTTTCGCCGTCCGTGCAGATGCCTTTTCGCAGTAACAGCGCATCCGCAATCGGCCCTGTCTGCACCTCTTCACCGTCTGCCCCTCGTACTCGGGAGGCATGAAGAGCAGCCTCCCAGACAGCGGAATCCCCTGGATCTTCCTGCGTTCTATCCAGAATTGCGCGGTATTCTTCACCGGCAAGGGCCACTATCTGCTTGTAGGTCAGCGGCTCAGGCTGGGACAGGGAGTTTGGCTCGGAGCGAAGCGCTTTCCACTTCAACTCGATTTCAGCCGCCACTACGGCATGGCGGATCTTCGCCTCGGCCACGTCCTTGGTCTTAAGCGTCCGAGTCACTTCCCGCTTCCCCACGACGGAACGGAGATCTTCGGGGACGACCTTACGGAACCAGTAGACGCCCGTTTTGGGATGCTTGAAAGGACGGCTCATCGCTAGGACCATTTGCGTCACCCGCTTGTAGCACCACGGGGTCAAATAGCCTATGATTTTGAAGGAGTTATTCTCTTTCAGGGACTTAGAAAGAGAATGGTGCCCAGGGGCGGGCTACACAAATCATTATATATCAACGACTTATTGGAATGTGGGACACATTATCTTCCGTCATAATCCTTAGGTTTGCGAAGGAATGTGTCCCACCATCTAGGCGTCCTCCCCCGTCCACCTGACCCTCCCGGAGGCCGTCAGAGGCTGCCGGCCGCGTTCCGCAGCGCTTCGTCTCGTTCGTCCCAGCCAAGGACGCTCCATTGATTGTATTCGTCGGCCTGAGCATTCCAGTCCCGAACAGCCCTGTCCACGAACGGCCGGAGTTCATCGGTTACCGTCTCAAGCCACAGGGCGTGGTTCACGTCCGTCATGCCCACCCTCACCTTTCTCCGCGGTCAGGCTTCTTTACCTCGCGCTCACGCGCGGGCAAGCTCCCTCTCCACCGCATCGAATTCCCCTTAGATCTGCTTACTGATCTGAATTTGGAGGACAGGTGCTGTCACAGGACTACCCATTTTTTGAAGCAGCAGCACATTAACCCGCACTTCGATATCCAGGCTTACGGCAAGTTGAGTTAGCCGGTTAAATTCTGAAACGACCTCTTCAATTTAGCGAGCAAGGAGGGATTCGTTAATCTGATCGGACATTTGGCTCCCCCTTATGTAAGCGTCTCACGGTATCGAAGGTATTCTCCGTACACGTCCATTTGTCGATGCGTGAGGGCGGCGGCGTGATCGATCACCACATCTCGGCGCAGTCCCCGGATCGCGTCGGGGATGTCAAGATGGCAAGGCGGAACAATCTGTAAATCTTCGCGCCTCAAGTGTCTTGCGAGCGCCTTTGGATAGTTAAGATACTGATTGCACCAGACGTATAGAGCATTTTGTGCAGCGGATTTCATCTGGTTGGTTGTTGTCCCCGATTGCCGCTCCATAGAATTCCCCTTCTTTCAGTAGGAGACAGTTATCCCAAAATCCGGATCGGCCTCCAGGGCGTCCAGGCCGCGCATCCACATTTCGACGTTTTCGTTCGCTGCCGCAGCAGATCGGCAGCGATGGCATCGGTGCGCTCAATCAATTCGGCCATATCGCACTGCCCGCGATTTACCGCCTCTCGTTTGAGGGCAGCCAGCAACGAGCGCATCTCTGCGATGCGTCCGGCGTCGGTCTGTGGTGTAGCGGCGGTCATCATTTATTGCCCTCAACCTTAGACAGCGCCTCCATTCCCGCCTCAATAAGCTGGCGGATCGCCTCAGACTCGCTGTTGATCCGGTGCGCAAATCGCCACTCCCGAATCCTCTCCCGCAAGGTCGGCGGCAGAATCAGTTGGAATCTCTCAGTCTTCAATTCGTTCCCCATGTCACGGTCGTACCGCATTTATGCGAAAACCACAACATCATCAACATACACATATTAGTTATAGTGGTCAATATGTGTATGTTGTGTAATATATGTTGACACCATCTTGGCAATGCACTACCCTCTAATCCTGGAAACACAGAGGGGATCCAGATGAACAGCCGGTTTAAAGTTCTCGGAATCAACGATGATCGCGATTTCTGCGAATGCTGCGGAAAAGCTAATTTGCAATCAGTTGTCTGGATCGAAGATACCGAAACCGGAGACATCCGCCATTTCGGCAGCACTTGCGCCACAGCACCGGCTAAGGGTTTCGGCTTGGACCGCGAAATCAAGTCTGCCATCCGGAGCTACAAGGCACGACAGTCCGCTATCGGCGTGCGCGCTTTCATGCTGTACGCCAAAAAATACAACGGCCCCAGGGAGTTCGACGGTGTCGTTTCGCGCGCCCTAGATCTTGACCTTTTTGCTAAATGCTGCACCGAAGCGGCGACGATGATCCGTTGAAGGAACTAAACCGTGAATTGGCAGGACAAGATCGGTATCTCGACATGCTACCCGGCCGGCGACGAGATGAGTGTGACGAAATGGTCGCGCTGCTGGGGTTGGGAGATCGATACGGCCCCGAGCGCCGTCCTACAGATGGACGGCAGCCAAATCGTCGCTCTACCCGGTGGCGCATTACTTGCCAAGGGCGAGGCGCCAGATCGAGCAGTCGCGAAACGACAGGCCGAAGCTGCATGGGCAGTCCTCGCGGCGGCCCACTGAGGGAGGCAGCAGTGAAGACCTACACCACGATTGCCGGCCAGAAATGGGTGAACGACCCCGACGGCGATTATCCCGCATGTATCTACCGCGATTTGGGTATGTCGGATTCCTCGGGCCATCCGATTCTCAGTCTCGTTGCCGATTGCAGCGGGGGCAACTCGTCGTCGGATGATGAACGGCGGGACGTTGTCGCCGCCATCACCGCTGCCCCGAAGATGCTTGCGGCGATCGAGATGAACCTGCGGCTGCTGGAACATGTCGCCGACCAATACGACCTTGACGAAGACGACCAGGCCAGCCTGGACACCGCGATTAAACAGTTTCGCAACGCGCTCGGCGACGCCACCGCAGAATAGGAGCCGTGAACATCGTGACCAACGCCGATTTCCAGCTACTGCACGACTGGTTCCGGCTGACCCCGCAGGGTCGGCGCCTTAACTGGCGCCGCCGCGCCTTGGCCGGTATTTTCCCGCGCACACCGTGTCGGCGCTGAAGGAGCCCTGTCTTGATCGCCGCCTGCTACAGCATGGACATCTACTGCGACAACAAGGCCGCCCACCAGATCGGCGACTATATGGCGCAGTTTACCGGCGAGACATGGGGTGAGTGCGTTCGTCAGGCACGCGATGTCGGTTGGAGAATTGGGCGAGACCACCAGTCGGCTCTTTGCCCGCATTGTTCCGGCAAGAGCCGGAAAGCAGAATAGGAGCTACGCCATGACCCGAACCGAATTCAATCGGCGACGGATGTTCGAATTTGAAAGCGCCGTCCGTGCGCTGGCAGACAATGTCAACCGCGATCCGGATGAGATCGCTGCGAGTCTTCGCAAGCTCGCGGCGCAGTATGACGATCAGGATTTTCTGGCCGGGCCTGTGTGCCCGGGCGAACGCTGACACGAGGGAGTCGCCAGTGTCCAGAACCATCGAAGGCATTGTGGCCTGCCATAAAGCCGCCGACGCTCGACGCCGGGCCGGGCAGCCGGTCTGGGATCGGACCATCAACATCAAGGACATCCTGCATCGCGACCGGACGAACGAGAGCGATGAGCACGCCATCGCGGTCGGCAAAGAGATTGCAGCGCTGATCCGGTCGAGGGTGCCGGCCGAGTGGCTCGATTTTGATCACGTGGACTGCGAATACGATCTCATCGAGATCGTCGAGGCGCTGGAAGACCTGCGGCTAACGGATGACCAGCCCGCTGTCGAGGACCTAAACGGGCGTCTGAATGAACTCTATGATTGGGCCGATGCCAAGCGCGTCTGGCTCGGCATGTGACAGGGGGAATTACGATGGCGTTGAGTGCTGCGGAAAAGGATCGTCGCAAAGAGGCGCGCAAGGCTCGGGACCGCGCCCATAGCGCGCGATATCGGGAGGTTCGAGCCTTCGAGGAGGCCGAGGAGGCCAAGCTCACCGCTGAGTTTGGTCCGGAGATCGATGCTGCCTCGGAAGCCAAGGATGCGCTGTCGGCTGAGCGGCAGGCGAAGATCGAAGCCATCGACGACAAAATTCGCGCGTTGCAGGCGCAACGTGAGGCCGTCCGTGCCGCATATGAGCCTTTGATGAATGACGCAAGAGACCGCAGGCCGGCGGGCGGCGACCTCCGTAACGCGCGGAGGAATGAGGTTCAGCGGGAGGCGGCGCGACGCTATCCCGACATGGCCGGCGGAGGCAAGTGGAGTGCCGCAGCCTGGGGCGAGACGGAGTACGCCCGGAGCTTGCTCGGCCAGACCTCGACCGCAGAATCGTAAAAGAAGCCGTCATGGGCGTCAATATGCATGTCAATGTCGAGGCGTGGGTGCGTAGCGTCCAGGGGTAACGGCCGAGTCACGACACGTCAGGTATGAGCCGCCCGAGTAGCGCCTGATGCTCTGGGAGCAGTTCCGTCGAGTGGCAGGCGCCAGCTTTGCTTTCCCCATCGACCCACTTTTCGCAGGCCTTCAGGGTCTCCGGATCGTCCTTGAGCTTTTGCCAGACTGCGCACCGGAGAGGTGTCCAGGCTCCGAGGGGCCATTTCGTGTAGGTGGATGACTTGCTCATGGGGAGCATTAAGGCGCGGACAGGCCGCGGTGTCCAGGAGAACGGTGCTTTATTCGCGGTGCCGCGCCCCCGTTTTAGTTACGCCAGATGTCCATAGTGGATATATTTTTGTTGACTTATATACGCACCATGCGTATTATAAATCCATCGAAGGACGGGCGCCTCGCCGGATCAGGGGTGGAGAAGGAAAATGGGCTACCTGTGGTACAACCCTCTCGGCTTTACGAATACCGGCCTTTTTGTCGAATTCCCGGACGACAAAGCCGCAGTGATTGAAGACCTGGTCGCCGAATGCGGCAGTCCTTACATCCATGTCTATACCGGCAAAACTCCGAATCGCTTCGACGTCATCGGCTGGCAGGATCGGGGCCGGATTGACGGGTACTGGTATGCCCAGCAGTACGGGGATCCGTCGTGAGCCACAACAACCGGGGGCGCATCTCCTTGCGCCCCATCACCGGACGCTGGCGGCACCTCTGCCCGCCGGGCTGGTCCAGGTTGATGCAAGCTCTGGCTCTCGTCTATTTTAGAGACGCAATCCATTTCCCGAGCGGCGTCCTTGTCAGACACGCGCAGACCGGGCGACTATCTGTCTATGCCGGAGGAACTCTGCTGTCGATCGATCAGGACAAGGCAGAGGCTGCACTTTTGGGATTGGAGGCGCACGATGAATAATGACGAACAGCCCGTCGAGACCACTGAAGACGACCTCGCGCGACTGGTGAAAGAGTGGCGAGGGGAAATTCCGGTAAGCCGAGCCGCACAGATTCTGGGAATCCCCAAAAGGACTCTGGAGGGCATCGAGCAGGGGAGAAGCTTTCGGTACAACCGACTTCTGATTCTTGCCTTGCGGGCGTTCAGATAATCGCTCCGCAAAACCCATATGCCAGTTGTCCAGGGCGGACACCTTTCTCTTGATGCGATGTCCATGGTGGATATAATGGACACATCGAAAGAACGGGAGATGTAAGAAATGACCACATACCGCGCCGCCTACTACCAGTGGGCTGCCGACCAGGGACAGACAGTCCTCACCACCCCTGACCCGTCCGGGCTGGCCGCGGCTGACCTAATCGAAGCGGCCGTGGCGGAAGCCTACAATGGAGACTTCGCAAATAAGGATGGTGACGAGAGCCGTCTTAACGAAGTCGACCTTCGAGCCGGCTTGCGGATCGGCGAATGGACGGATCGCTGAAGATAAGACCCAGAGGAGAGCGCAATGTCGAAATCACCCGTACTGGACGACTGCACCCGCACCGCAAATATCATCGGCACCGCGACGACGGCCGAGGAGGCCGCCAAGGTCTACCAAAGCTATTTCGCCGCCCGCACGCCTCTCGGAGACGGTGAATCGCTGACCGTCCCCGCTTACCAATACCGCCTGCTCCAAGATCTGTCGCTTGATGATCCTGATGATGCGGATGCGGTTGCGGATGCTGGCGGAGCGTGGGAGCCGCTTTTTTGACAGCCCTGGCAAAGACCGCCGAAGATGTCGCAGCATGGTAACGCCGCTTGGGCGTCAACGCGCTCCAGGCCGCCGCGATGCTTCGGATCCCGCCCCAGACCTCCCGCAATTTTCTCTACGGGCGCGCGCAGTTGCGGGAAACCACGGCACTGCTCATGTGGTACATCGAGCAATATGGGGCGCCCGATGGAAGCCGGGAAATCAACGAAAAAGGGAGCCCATAGAGGCTCCCTTTTCTTACCCCGCTACGGCGGGGAAACTGCCATCACGGTTTGGCGCAAACCAAACACAATGGAGGGCTATCCCCGCAATGCGGGGGAACGAGCTGACAATATCACGCTCTACTCGCCCGCGCAGGCCTTTTTCTTCGCGAGATGCCACTTCCGCACATCCGCCAACCAGAGCGCGGGCTTCGCGGCCCGGTCGACCGTCGCCGGCAGCGGGAGCATTACCCCGGCCCGCCGGGCGCCCTCGGCAACGGTCGTTTCCCACGGCTCCAGCGGCCCCTTTGCGACGGGCTGCTGCGGCATGGCAAAGGCCAGCGCCTCGCCGGTCGCGGGGTCAAAAAGGACCTTCCAAAAGCCATCGGGCACGGTGACACCATGGCCGATCGTCGGCGGATTGGGACCAATGAATGGGCCGACCAGAACGACGACCGCCCCTCTGCTCCATGCCCACACCCTGACGGTCTCCTCCAGCCGCTCCCAGCCGGCCCGGTTCAGCCCCGGGAGCTGGGGAGCCATGTTCGCCATGCTGAAGCTGTCCGATAGCAGCGCGGCGTCGAAGGCGAAGTCCTCGGCCGGCGCCTGATGGCCCTTGTCATAACCGGACTTGGCATAGTCGGCCGGGACTGCGCGCCGACCGGTCAAAAACTCGTCAGGGTGAAAGTTGTTTTCCCGGATGTTGCACCCAAGCGTGTGGTCAGCGGTCAGCTTATAGGCGACCCACCGTGGAACCAGGGCCGCATTGTCGACACTGGCGGCATAGCCCTTGTGACAGACAAGCGTCGTGTCGGCAGGGGCCGTCAGTGCCGGCGTCCCGGTCTCATCGAGGACAGGGCAACCGGCGAAGGCGGGTAGCGCAAAAAGGAGAGCGAGGAGGATGGAGAGGACAAAATAAATCGAGCGCATGCAGCACCTTATCATACCGTGGAGAGAGACGTCAGGTCATCGGCGTATCCGGAGACATCATGGTCGCCGACAGATTCCCACTGGGCCGGCCATGTCACCCGCCACTCAACAGCTTTCGCCGCTGGCACACGGCGATTGACGCCGGCTTGGGTGGTGTGCGGGGCGCGGTGAGCGAC
>WASR01000016.1:9398-12687 GCA_009712615.1 Methanobacterium sp.
GGCGATCAAATCCGAGAGCAAAATCATTCCGCCTCCCGACGATGGCCGGCGGCCGTCCGCTGTAAGCGGAGGCCCAATATTCCTTGCTCGCGGCCTGGAACGGGGCAAAAACGGAAACGGCGGCCGTCGGAATGAGAACCCCCGCAATAAGGCCCATGACCGCCCCTAGAGAGTGCCCCGCTACCGTTATCGGCTTGCTCTGGTCGACCTGCCGGAGGACCGCCGACAAATTGCTCTTGACCAGCTTGTAGGGAGCCGTCAGGACACGACGGCCGCCGGTAAAGACGGTCTTGTCAATGAGGATGTCGCTTCCGACGGCAGCAAGCCAATCGGAGATATCCCGGGCGCAGGTGACGGGCGTTCCGCGATAAACGATAATATCTCCGGATTCTTCGCGAGCTACCATCGCCTGAAAACCAGGCGCTCGCACCACGCCGCGATATTCGAAACCCAGGCCGGAGGCGCCCCGGGCAAGGACATTAAGGTCCGTCTCGTACACGAGGGCAGAGAGACGGGCAAGCAGCGCCAGCCGGCGAAAATCCGGGGTCATTGGTGCTCCAGAAGATTGAGGATGAGGATGGTGTGTGCCGCCACAACGACGGCGCAAAAAGCGGCAAGAATGGCAACCGCGACAATGGCGATGGCAAGCGATCCCTCCCGCTCTATCGGCGGCTCTTTTTGCATATCAATGCTCGCAGGAAACGGCAGTCCGGACGCACGCGACCCAAAAAGCCCAGGTCATGGGCTGTTCGCGCCCCCAAGTGATACAAATCGGCCCGGTCTCATCGGATGCGATCACGGCGACGAAATGGCCGATGGTAGGGCCGTCCTCGGGCTCCCAAAGCGCAGCACTTTCGACGGACTCCGGAAGTGCTAGGCAGGCATACAAGCCACCGCCCGCAATGGCATCTCTCACGTGGCTAAGATCGGCATGCGGGATTTGAGTCCATCCGGAGATACGGTGCCCGGCGATACCCGTGTCGCGCCAGTACTTGAGGACGGCAATCTCTGGAAGAGGGATATCCCGGCCGCCCGTTATTGCCTCATAGGCTTCAACTACCTGTTTTTCCGGAGGAGCATCGCCGGTCCAGAGCGTAATTAAATGGGCTGCGGCGGCGCAGGAGCAGTCCGCCAAGCGGTCGTTATCGTAGAGAGGCCAGACCGTCATTGGTGCACCGGGTGATGCTCGTCCCAGACCTTGAGTGCCTCGGCGTCAAAAGTGAAAGCGGCGGCGGTCGCACCAGCAACGGCGGAAACTGATCCGGCCGTCACCCACACTGGCGCGGCGCACCCCTGAAGCAGGAGCGCGGCGGCCAGCAGGAGGAGCCTCATTGCGCCGCCTGGACGGTGGCGACCCTGGCCTGACAGACCCTTCCACTGGTCTGGTCGACCGCCTGCGCGATGCGCTGTCCGTCAGCGTCAACGGTGGCTGTGACGATCGGCTGTGCCGCCTGACTGAGGATCGAGACCGTGCATCCGATTGCCTGGAGCGCGGCGAGGTCGGCCTGAACCTGCGCCTGCAATTCCGCCGGGGTCGGCGCGTGGCCGGTCTGAATGGCGGTCGATGTCACGCAGCCGGAGAGGAGCGCCAGAACGGCGCACATAAACGCGAGGTTTTTCATTGGTTTTCCCTATTTGAAGATGTTCGGGGTCGTCTCGACGTAGAAGAGCGCGTACCCGTAGAGGGCGCCGGCACCGATCAGGACGATGGCGAAGACGATGTTCCAGAAATGGGGCCAGCCGGTCCACGCCAGCCACAGGCCGCCGACCACCATCGCGAAAGCCAGCGGATAGCCGGCGAGGTATTCCAGGATCGTCATGACGGGGCCTGCGGATTATCTGCCGGCGGCGCCGTCTTTTCGGCGGGGAGCCAGCGCACGACATAGTGCAGCAGCGATGCGACGACGACGCCAATGGCGGCGGCCTCGTCCGCCCCAATGGTGACGCCGACCCGCTGCAATTCGGTGACCGCAATAACGGTCATGGCGCCCGCAAGGCCGCCGGATGCCAAAGTTGTGGTGACAGAAGCCATGGTGATTCCTTTCTCAGAAGGGGATTTTCGGACAAGCGGCGGTCAGCAGCATGGCCGCGCTACGGGCGGCCCGGGCAGGAGCGTCGTGCGCGTAGTCGGAGGCGAGACACTCGTCGTGGGCGAGCTGCCAGGACTGAGCCCGGACAGCGGCCAACATATGGACGAATTTCGCAAATTTGGGTTTGCCAAGCTGGTAGGCCATGTCGGTCAGGGCGGCCCTGCGGACCTCGTCCAGCCAGCCCCAGACGCCGGGGCCAATGACGGACGCGGCGTCCTTGATCGCCGTCGTGTAGCGCGCCGAGAATTCAGCCTCTGCCCGCTCCTTGGTCCAGACCACCCCGGGACCAATACCCGGGCCGGTGCATCCATAGCCGATGGTCCAGACGCCTTTTTGGTCCTGGTAGGCACGCAGGCGCAGCCCTTCGCAGAGCTTAGTGTAAAGCTCGCCGTTCATATGGACTTCCTTTTTTGCAGATAAATCAGCGCGGGCGGCAGAATTCGTGCCGGTCGGCCGAAACAAAGACCTCGAGGATATTCAGTCGCTGCGCGCGGGAGACGGAAACCTTCACTATCTCCCCCTCAAGCTCGATGGGGAGGAGACATGTTTTCATCGGATATCTGTCAGCCCGCAGGAAGACCTCTCGAATGTGGAGACGCGCAGAGTGAGAGAGGGGAATACGGGAGACGACACCGTCGAGAACAACACAGAGTTCGCATCCAGTTTCCGGATGATGCGTGGAAAAAATCGTGCTGCTATTTTGGCACACCGTCTACCACCAAAGTTCTGACGTATATCTCCCCAGTGGATAACTTAATTGTGTTTATCCAATGGTATGTATTATAAACGGTACACCCACTTAACACAATTATAGCCATTGATCCAGATGGGCTAATTGTATCGCTTACTTTTATATTGTCGGTATATACTAACTGCGGCGCCCAACTACTCGCTACGATCGTGGCCCCCGGCCCTAGGACCGACCGCGCCAGTAGTCCGGAATAGTCGATTGCAAAGCCAATATTTTCTCCCGGAGCAATACCATCTGGAGCGATTATCATCAGTTCATCCCTACCATCAAAAACATGGCGTTCCGCCGGAATGACCAACGTCCTGGTCTCCGCTGGCACGGTCAGAACGACGGATGGCGCGAAGAATGTCCGCCCTGCGACCGTTCCTGAAATGTTGACGAATGACGCGGCCTGAACAACCACGACGGTGCCGACGATAGCCGCCAGCCCAACAGAGCCTCCGCCCGC
>WASR01000072.1 GCA_009712615.1 Methanobacterium sp.
TTATTTTACTAAAGTATAATCAAACATAAACTTGATATAAATCATAAAAGAACCCAAGCATAATATTTGGGATAGTTTTAGTTGAAATATGGAGAATTTGTGTTATGAACCAGTACGATCATGGGGATGAATTAAGATTTTTAGGAAAGATCGGTGTGGACACCCGATTTTTGAGCATTTACAATTCTAATATCTTCATAAACAATCAGAGATTTTCAAAATTTACAAGGAAGAGAGAAGAACAGTTTTTGAGAAATTACCCCGCTTTTCAGATACATAGATCAGGATTGTTTCAAAGATTGTGCACCAGAGTTTCAAGGGTACTGGCCATTTCAATTAAACCAAGGGAAAAAATTTTAATTCCAGACAATAATTCCTGCACAGATTTTGCACTGAAAGTTCTACTTGAACCCTACCAACGTAAGTATGGGATCCAAATTTTAAGTGGAAACATTGCTGATTTTGATTCTATTGAGTACGATTCTATAGCGATGTCCACAACATTGGATGATGAGGCAGCGCATATTTTAAACAGGCTGTTTAATGGGGAATTTATGGATGTTGTTCATGAAATAAATACCAGTGATATGAATCATAAATTGATGTATCCACTCCAAAATGTTCCTACTTCGTGGATAGTTGAGTGGATAGAAAGTTTAGGCTGCAAATGTGATTTTTCTGTTCAAACTAATTATGAACTCGAAACTCTGACTTTCCTGGAAACATTTGTATGTGATGTCCGTGAAAACATTCTAAAATCAGCATTGTTCATTTCTGAGAACTCAATTAAATAAAAAAAAATAAATAAAAACCCAAAGGAAGGGTTAAATTTGTTATTTGTTGAAATTAAACAGGGACATCTGGGAATCTTTGCTTGTTTTTTCCGAATCCTTTTCATTCTCAGTATCTTTAGAAGATTTTTTAACAGGTTTATCTTCAGTTTTAACTTTTTGAGAACTGGATTTTTTGTTAGAACTCAATTTATCTTCAACATCAACCTTCTTTGAAGTTTCAACTTTTGTTTCGTTGGATAATTTTTTGGTACTTGTCGTTGTTTTCTTGGCTTTTGTAGGTTTCTTCTTAGATTTTTTAACCTTTATCTTTCTAGATCTGAACAGTTTAACTTCATCGTCCGCCAGATCGAAGTACGTGGCAAGTTCATGGGCTGTCTCATCATTTTGGAACATTATTTTCATGTAGGGGAACTGTTCCTTAACAACCTTCTTGGAAGCATGAAGTTTTTGACCCATTTTTTCAGCAACTTTATCCTCCAAATTTCTCTTTCCACGGCTTTTAGAAAGTTTTGGAAATATTGATGAGTTGGTGAGTCTTGAAAACTTTTTATAGGTTTCTGCTTTAGATAATGCAACTCCTAAACCCATTAATTCAAAAGCATATTTCCAGTAGGTGTAAACACGGGTATTGAATGCTCTTCCAAGGTAAAGATCTGCTTGTGAAATCTTTTCGTATGCACTTTGTATTTCATTAACCTTTTCATATTCCTTGGGAATATTTTCTGTTATTATTTCCAGAATGAAAGAGGGTTCTGAATCCACCCTCATTGCTGCCCTTATCCTCTTTGGATCCTTACTTTTTAGCACTGTCCTGACTGTATCGAATATGTTGACTATATCATCCTTTGATGATAGTAACTCAAGATCTTCAGAGGTGATTTTATCTCGACCCCTGGCAATAACTTCTAGATCGTTAATCGCAGTCCTAAGATCACCATTTGATCTTTTTGCAAGGTTTCGTACAACGTGTTCCTCAAATTCCACGCCTTCCTTGACACAGATCTTTTTAAGCAAAGCCACAATAGAATTTGTATGAACTTTACGCATTATTAGGGTGTTGCATTTAGGTTTAAGACTCTGTAACCTTTTACTGTAAGGGTCGTTAGCCATCATTATTATTGGGTGTTTACCCTCCTTAACAATCTGATTTATGGCCCTTGTACCTCCCCTATCTTCATTTCCATGAATTCCATCCACTTCATCAAGTATAATTAATTTGAGTCCGTCACCATAAAGAGATTTTGAAAGTGAAGTTTCTCCAATGGTGTTTTTCAGGATATCATAGGATCTTTTGTCACTTGCATTTAGCTCAATGTATTCTGAAAATTCTTTGGCTGCCAGATGGGCCATGGTAGTTTTACCGGTACCTGGTGGTCCAATAAGAAGAATACACTGGCTGGTTTTACCAAGTAACCAGTCTTCTGTCCAGTTAAGGATTTCATCTTTGAGCTTGACATTTCCAAGAACTTCATCGAAGTTTTTGGGACTGTACTTTTCTGTCCACAACATTTAATCTGCCTTTGAATTTATTAAAAACTTGGTTAACAACGCTTCCAATTGAATTCTCGGGTTTGATCCCTCTCTTATTCTGTAATCTGTTTCACCAATGCTTTCAACAAGGTTAATATAAATATCCTCATTTAATGATCCATCTAGGGCCATTTTAGAAACTTCTTGGTATATTTGAGTCACCATATCCTCTCCACTGGTACCCTGGACAACCATTACATCCCTTAAAAGCTCTCTAGCACCTATAAAGTCACCATCGAGTGCCTTGTTAACGATCTTTTTAACATCCTTTGGTTTGGCTTTAGATACAACTTCATCAACACTTTCTTCAGTAATTTCTTCACCTGCAGAAGAAGATGCCTGTAAAATGTTCACGGCCCTTCTCATATCACCTTCAGCAAAATATACTATGCTTTCGATGGCAGCCATATCGATTTTAAGACCTTCGGCCTCGGCAATGTATTCCAACCTTTTAATGATCTGATGACCCTTAACAGGAACAAATCGGAATATTGCACACCTGGATTGTATTGGATCAATGATCTTAGAGGAGTAGTTACATGACAGTATGAATGAAGATGTTTTTGTGTACATTTCCATTTCCCTTCTCAAGGCATGCTGAGCATCCTTGGTCATGTTATCAACTTCGTCTAGGAAAATAATTCTGAAGGGTGATCCAACAGCTTTTAAACGACAAAAACTCTTAATATCATTCCTAACCGTATCAATTCCCCTAGCATCAGAAGCATTCAGCTCTAGGAAGTTCTGTCTCCAGTATTCGCCGAGCATTTCCTTTGCCAGTGCAATTGCAGTTGTTGTTTTTCCAACACCTGCAGGGCCTGTAAACATGAGATTGGGCATATTGCCCTCTTTAACGTATCTTTTAAGCCTTAATATTGTATGTTCTTGACCCACAACTTCATCCAATGTTTGTGGTCTGTATTTTTCAACCCATGGAGCATTCATGCTATCACCATTTTCATATTGTGTTGCATTGTTTATTAACTGTTGGCGAATATAGTTTGTCAAGATCCATTTGTCAAATAGAATCCACTAACCATCCAAAAAATAGGAAAATATCGAATTGATATTCTAAGAATTTATAAAAAATGGGGGCTGTTAATTTTCAAACAATTCAGAGATCTCAGGATGCATTTTACTGATTATTCCTAATTTGTTCATGACTGGACCATAAGAATCTGTAATTTTCTCAAATTCTGGCCTTACCATTCCTCTAAATGCTTCATAGCCCATAACTTTTCCGTAGTTATCGGTAATAACATCTAAAATTTTTGTGAAATCTTCAATAAACTCTGATTCTCTATTCTCTAGTTTGATTTTAGAAGCGTTTTCCCTAATTTTATCAAAGTTCAGTGTTGAATTACTTTCTACTTTAACTCCATCTAATAACCTTTCACATTCCTGTGATGGTAAAAATTTCTGTGTCAAACCTCTTGCAGGTGCAACACCCATGATTTTACTTGCTCCAATGGACATTGCCCGGAATACTGCCTCATAAATATCCAAGATTAACTCAGCTCTGGCTTCAACATCTTCAGGCACTTCAGTTATCTTTTTAATATCTGGGAAAGCAATAGGGGGTTTAATTATAGGAATAATCTCTTTAGATTCTACTTCCTCTTTAGATTCTACTTCCTCTTTAGATTCTACTTCATAATCTGGTTTTGATGTTTCAACATCCATAGAATCGACTTCAGGTTCAATTTCAAATTCTTTAGATTCTTTAGATTCCAAAACTGGAGCATCAATACCTTCGGATTCAATTTCCATTTTTTGTGGTTCAAGTTCTGAAGATTCCTCTGAGACCCCTTGTTCATCTTCTGGTGTTTCTACAGGCTTATGATCTGAAAGTTCATTTATTACTACATCTGATTCAACCACTTCAAGATTTTCAGGGGTTAAATCAGGTTCAATTTCTGCTGTTAAAGGTTCTTTGTCGGATTCTATTATGGTTTCAACTACATCTGGTTTTAATTCCTTACTCAAGACTCTGATCTGTTCTGCAGCCCTTTTAGATGAAACTAAAATCAGGCCAACGTTTGCATGATTTTTCATTAAAACAATCAAATGCACATTTTCAAGATTTAAAAAAAGAGCTTTACCATTCAAAGATTCAACTAATACTCTGTGTATTTCTCCTTGATGGGACGAATTAAACAACCTTTTAGAAGAGCTGGTAATAACATTTGACATTGGTCCAAATAGTTCAATATCAATGTCTTGAAGCATTCGCTTAGCTACTATCTTTCCAGTATCATCTACAATTAAACCGCCATCTACTCCATCTACTTTAACTAGATCGATGACGATCCTTTCAAGTTTAAACAACAGATCAGAGTTTTTCATAAAAATCCCAGTTTACTATTGAATATTCAAACCTAATATAATATCAATGCTATTATGTTTATCGTTTTTTTGTCCTATTTTGATAATAATTATTTAACCTAAAAATTCACAGCCATTATTGGGAGTTCTAACATATTTATTCTAAACTAACATGTCAAATACTAAAAAATAAGCAATCATTCCCACTGTGTAGGGAATGATAAAGGGATTGGTTTATCCCTTGTCTAGATGAATTGTCTCTTAATTAAGTAACCGTCACTGTCATGAATGTCCAGTAACATGGATGATTCACCATTTATCATATGGGTAGCACAGGATAAACATGGATCATATGCTCTCACAATCATTTCAAGACGGTTTTTAAGCCCTTCAGAAACTTCATCACCTTTGATCATTGCTTTGGCAGTTTCCCTCACACCAATATCCATTGAAAGGTTGTTCTGTCCGGAAGCAACAATTAAATTAGCTTTTTGGATTATTCCTGCACCATCTGTTTCATAATCATGGAACAAAGTACCTCTCGGTGCTTCAATTACCCCAACACCCCTCATTTTTTTATCGGAGTTTTTAGCATCGGCAGTGGACATCAATGGTTCACTTAGATCTGTTTTAATGTCTGTGCTGGTGATGGAATCGTCTTCAAGGAGTTGTATGGATCTTTCAACACAGTACATGAGTTCCACTAATCTGGCGTAATGGTAGAGCAATGGATTTTGTGCCATTCCAAAGTTGTCCTTAAATTCTCCAAAGAGTGCAGATGCCCTTTCTGTATTAACAGAGTCTGCAATATTGAGCCTGGCCAGTGGGCCAACTCTGTAGTTACCTTCAGGGAATCCTATTTGTTTGAGGAATGGGAATTTCATGTAAGACCATGGCTGAACCTTTTCTTCGATGTAATCCAGGTAATTGGCAGTATCAAATTCTGTTACAGCACCACCATCTTTATCTTCGATCTTCATAGGGCCGTCATAAAGTTCTAATGCACCACCATTTGTTAAACTACCAAAATAAGTTTCAACTGGTCCCAGTGATTCAATTTCATTGGCATAAGTTTCAAACAGTGGTTTTGCTACTTCTAAACCTGTTTCAACTAGTCCTATTCCTTCTTGAACTTTAGGAAGTAATGCATCTCTTTCACCTGATGTTAGGACCTTTGACTGTCCTCCAGGTATGGATGTAACTGGATGGATTGGTTTTCCGCCAACTACCGTAGTGATTTCCTGTCCTATTTTACGGGTTTTTATAGCCATCTTTGCAAGGTCAGGATTCTTTTTGATTATTCCAACTACGTTCCTTTCAGCTGGATCTGCATCTGGTCCAAGCACAAGGTCTGGTCCTCCTAGGAAGTAAAAATGAAGTGCATGGGAGTGGATGTACTGACCCAGTAAACTGAGTTCTCTCAATTTTTTCCCGGTTTCAGGAGGTTCTAAACCAAACACGGCATCTGTAGCCTTTGCAGATACTACGTGGTGGGCTGTTTGACATACTCCACATATCCTGGGAGTTATTCTAGGTGCTTCTTCTACTGCTGCACCCTCCAAGAATTTTTCAAATCCTCTAATTTCCATGACATGAAAGTGAGCATCTGAAACATTTCCAGCATCATCAAGCTGAACTGTGATTTTTGCATGGCCCTCAATTCTGGATACTGGGCTTATTTCTATTTGTTTCATAATTATCACCAAATCTATTTCTTGATCAACTGCGGGATCAATGAAACCTTTTTATTCTCCATTATAGTGCTTCCAATAACAAATCCGTAAATAATATGTCCGATATCGTAGATCTGTTTTTCAACATCCTTATGCGGCATTTTTGATAGATGGGCTATTCTGTTTACTATACAGTTGTAAACATCATGGTTAGGTTCCCTTAATATGTCCAATGAAGGACCTCCACATCCATGACATGGAACACCTGCAGATGAGCAAAGTGCACCGCATCTACCGAGTGTTGCGGATCCCATGCAGATGTAGCCTTGGCTTAAGAAGCAAAGGTCAGGATCTGGATTTCCTTCAACTCTCCTGTGGATCTTGTCGAATTCAATATGCTCCATTGTACGTTCACAATCTGCACAAACAGATTTTTTAGGCACAACAGGTTCTTCTCCGTTTATCAATGGAACAAGGATATCTTTTACCAAATATTCCTTTGGTGGACAGCCTGGAAGATAATAATCAATTAAAGCCATATCTCCAGCTGGATGAACTATTGGTAACAGTTTAGGAACCACTTCGGATGGTTCTGCTGCTGATTCTGTGCTTGGATTGTCTTTAAAGCTTCTGTCCGACACATCTTCAGGACTGTAGAGGTCTGCCATGCAGGTTATTCCTCCGTAGCATGCACATGTACCATATGCAATTACTGTGTTGGCCTTTTCTCGTATCTCTTCCAACCTTTCCTTATTCTCTTCATTTCTGACAGAACCTGAAACAATTGCTATGTCAATGTTTTCAGGTATTTCCTTCACATCCATGAGTATTGGTGCGTAAACAAGGTCTGCTTGCTCGAGCACATCAATCAATTCTTCATGAAGATCGAGTATTGATATTTCACAGCCTGTGCAGCTTGCTAGTAATTCAAGAGCGATGTTTACCATTATTTACCACTCCATTTGATTGTTAATGTTTTAAGACAGGCATTTGGCCCTACGTGGTCGATATCAAGTTTTCCTCTGATATCCATAACTTCTTCCACAGCACCCACTGTGTAACCATATAACAAGTAACATAAAGGTCCTTTTTGAGGAAGACCAGTTCTTCTGAGGGTTTGTCTGACTACACAATCTCTGAAAATTAATTTCACGACTGTTTCATCACCCTTTTCTATGGTGTAACCTTCCTGACCAGCTGGTTTCCACATATCAAAATAAAATTCTGCACCTAAAATTTCACTCAATTCTTGCATTGCTTTCTCAAGGTTGTCAGTTTTTTCAACCATTTTACCTGCTTCATGGCCCATTCTTTTACCGGCTTGGTAAACAATTGCATTTGCACCCCTTCCAGACACCTGTTCAAGGGCGCTGGACATTGAACCAACAAACTTCATAAGAACGTGAAGGGCCTCTTCATAATCATCAATATCTCCCCCACATTCATTAGGAATAAGTTCAGGTTTGAAGTCCCCAAATATTTCCTTTCCTTCCCTTTTAATTTCATATGCCATACCAATGTCTCCTAAATTATCTTATTGAGTATATCATTAACTCTTCTATCGATATATAGCCTTTTAGCCACGTGTATGTTTTTATGTTCCATTGCTTCGGCAGGACAGATTTCATGGCATGAAAGGCACGCCATACAATCGTCAGCATTAACAACTTTAGTTTTGTTTTTTGCTTCATCCATTTCATAGACATCGTTAGGGCAGTCGTCCACACAAGAACCGCATCCAACACATGCATTTTCGTCTATTTCTATTTCTACCATATCTACGCCTCTTAATACTTTTTTTAGACTATGAAAAGTTTTAATTGTTAACAATCATTCCATACAATTAATCCTTATCAAGACATACAGTACTAATTTATTATATTGCTTAATTCATTATTAATAAAACTTTACTAAGTTGAGAAACAGTTCATAGTTGCAGTCCTATGATATTGTGAAGAATTTTCACTGATTTACAGATGAAAATGAATATGGTGACATGGTACACAAAGAATACTAAAATTAACAGGGGTTTGTGACATGTCCCACAAAAATTGATAGTAATAAAAATTAATTAATTTGTTACAGATTATCAGTTGATACAAGTTCGCAGTGTGCTATGTATGCTGCTTCTTTTTTTCCTGGAGGGTAACATGTCATTAGCATTAACCTTGCTTTTCCATCCAAAGCAAAGGTGACAGGATTGGTTTTGTAATCCCACCTAATATCATTCCCATTGGATGTAACTGCGTAGGTGTACTTCTTTTTCATTATGGTATCAACTATTATGACTTGATCTCCAACTTTCAACGAACCTATATTTTCAAATAATCCTGAGTAAGTAGTTCTATGGCCTAATATGCCACATTCTCCAGGTTGTCCTGGCATGGCACTTTCAGGATAATGATAAACTGCATTATAGGCATTAACTGTGTCAGATCGTATTGTACAGTTCACACCAAGTTTTGGAATGATGAGGACTCCAAGGGATGCACCTGCTCTGGTGCTCAATGGATCAAGCGCATCTACAGGTTGACTCATTTTTTCATTGTAGTCCTTCAAACTCTTTTGTGCCGCAGTTAAATTTTTGGACTGTTCAAAGGCGGCCATGGCTATGGTTAACGAAACTAAAATACATAGAACCACTATTCCCAAGGCCATCAAATTAGTCCTTTTCATTATCGACCACCAACAACGATCCAATTTCACTAGCTATGATTGAGCGGTATTCCTCAACCTTCCATGGATCAACAACCCAAAAACTTAAAGTGCTTTTTATACCAGTATCTGCAAGTTCATTGATATTAAAATTTGGTAATGGATCATCGAGTGCCCATTCATGTTTATCTAAAATTTCAATAAATTTTTCTCTCAAACCCTCAACTTTAACCTGGTAAGGTACAGTGATTGCTAGATCTACTCGTTTTTCTTCCAGTGGAGTGTGGTTTACATGCACGTTCTTCGAGAAGTTTGAATTCGGGATTGAAACAATGTTGTTATCAGGGGTTATTAGTTTGGTTACCCTGAAACCCATCATGTGTACCTTTCCCTTGTAATCGGAGATCTCTATAATATCTCCAACTTTAAAACTTTTATCTGCAAGCACAAATAATCCTGCAATGAAGTTTGAAATGGTGTCTCTGGCAGCGAAACCCACTGCAATACCAACAATTCCTAAACTCAATGCAATGGCTGTGATGTTGATTCCAAGTTCATTTAATATCAAAGTCAGTGCTATTGCGTAAACAGTGTACCTTATGATTTCATTTACTACTTGTATTAGAGTTGCTTCAGAATCAAATTTTTGCCCTGTTTTAGTGATGAATATGGATGTCCATTTAATGATTCCAAGGGCTGCACCAATTATTATAAGGGTTACTATAACGTCTTTTAAGAGGGGGTTGCTTAAAATGGATTCAATTGTCATGCTGTTCAACCTCCAGTTTCATTAGATCTTCAGCCACAACAGAATCTTCAAAGACATTTAAAGCTTCCTTTTCAAGGGTTTTAACATCTTTGTACCTGGTGCTTATGTGTGTTATAACCAATTTTTTCACACCTGCTTCTTTAGCAATAGTAGCAGCCATTTCGGCAGTCGAATGGCCTGTTTCAAATGCTTTTTCTTTGTGGCTGTTGTTGAAGGTTGATTCATGTATCAATACATCTGCATCTTTGGAAAAACCAACCATTTCTTCACATGCGAGAGTGTCTCCTGAGTAAACCAACTTTCTGCCCCTTCTTTTTTCTCCCAGCACCTCTTCAGGTTTGATGATTTTGTCACCTACTTTAACTGGTAGTCCGCTTTGTAATTTTCCATAGGCAGGACCTGGTTTGATACCCAATTTAATGGCTTTTTCCTTTATAAATTTAGGAGCTCTTTTTTCTTCTATACAGTATGCATAATTTGCAACTGAATGTTTCATCAATTTGGCGGAAATTTTAAAATCATCCTCTTCTAGAACTGTGCCCTCTGACACTTCATGAACCACAATGTCAAATGAAAGTGCGAAGTAACCAAGATTCTTCATACTATTCAAAAGTTCTTTAATGCCCTGTGGTCCGTATATTTCCAGGGGATCCTTTCTTCCCCTGAAAGCCATTGATTGTATTAATCCCGGGATTCCCAGTATATGATCTCCATGGAAGTGTGTAACAAATATTCTATCGATCTTCATTGGACTCAGCCTGGCCCTTGTCATCTGTCTTTGTGTTCCTTCCCCACAGTCAAAAAGCATGATTTCTCCAAAGGCTTTAAGAGCTAGGGCCGAGTGGTTTCTGTTGTTGGTGGGTATTGCCGATGATGTTCCTAAAAATACTATCTCCATTTAAACCATCCTAAATAATTACAATCTGTATTAGTAGCAAACAGAGCCTGGAATACAATTAAATAATTAATCCATGTTATGTTACGGTTCTGCTACCCTAGAGTGAAGAATATTTATATCTTTTATTTTATAAAAGAAATACCTATAGAAGTACTGTATTCCAATAGAACATTATATTATTGAATTTTTTTGACTGGTTGTGAATTTTATGAAGCACGATTTAACTGAAATAATTGGGATGATCCATCGAGATGTAGGATTTGAAGATATCACATCAACAGCCCTCATAAAGCCTGATACCATTATAAAGGCACGTATTATAAGCAGGGAAACTGGAATTGCCGCAGGAGTAGAACTTGCTTGTGAAATTTTCAAAGAATTTGAGTTAGATTCAGAGGCGTTGGTTGCAGATGGTGAAGAAATAGACACAGATGATATATTGTTAGAGATTGAGGGTGATGCAAGGACAATACTGGGTGTTGAAAGAACTGTACTGAATTTGCTCATGAGGATGTGCGGTATTGCAACCACAACCTTCAACCTTGTTTCAAAGGTGCATAAGATTGATCCTAACATGAGAGTTGCTGCAACTAGAAAAACAACCCCTGGACTTCAATTATTTGAAAAGGAGGCAGTTAAATTAGGCGGTGGAGACACCCATCGTTACAGGTTGGATGACTGTGTTTTGATTAAAGACAATCACATAGCCATAGTTGGAAGTGTCGGTGAATCAGTAAAAATAGCAAGAAGCAAAGTCAGTTTCACTAAAAAAATTGAAATTGAAGTGGAAAATATGAGGGATGCATTAGAAGCTTCGATTGCAGGGGCGGATATTGTGATGCTGGACAACATGGATCCTGAAGAAGTTAAGAATGTGGTTAAGGCTATTGAAAACCAGAATTTGAGGGACAATATTTTAATAGAAGTTTCTGGAGGCATTGGCCCTAATAATATTGAAGATTATGCAGGTATTGGGGTTGATATTGTTTCCACAGGTTATCTCACACACTCTGTAACTGCCATGGATCTCAGTCTTGAAATAGTCTAGATCAGTCATCTAAAAAATAGTGCTTTCAATATTTTTGAATTTAGCCCCATTTATTTGCATAATTTCTGGTTTGTAATATAAAATTATGGGGGGAATAATTAATATTATAAATAACTTTATATAGGGCGTTTAACAGATGATCAATTGATATTAGGAGGCACAGATCATGGATTTTAATGAAGAAGAATTTAATGATGAGGAAATGAACGAAAATATTGAGGAAGGTACTGAAGAATCAACAGAAACTGTCGAAGATTCTGAAGACATCTTAGGGGACGAAGAAGTAACCGAAGAAGAGGGTGAAGACCTTCCATTTGCCAAGGCAGAAGTTGTAAGGTTAATGAAGAAGAACCTTGATAAGGATAAGATGATACGGGAACGTGTTAAGGTTGAAATGAACAAATTTTTAGGAGAAGTTCTAGAACGTGTTTGTGAACAGCTCAATGATTATCCTTACACAACAATTGAATATGAAATGCTCAAGGAATCCATATACCCTTACACCAACATCAAAAGGATTAATGAAGAAAAATTCAGGATTTTAAAACATTTAGAAGCAATAAAAGCAGATTGTGACGCTTTAAGTTTGGATGTTAAGAAATCATTAAAGCTTAAAGATGTTGATGATGACGATGATGAGATATTTTAATCTCATTATCAATCTTAAAAAACCAATCTTCATATGAAATATAACTCTTTTTAGAAAAATAGATCACAACAACTC
>WASR01000274.1 GCA_009712615.1 Methanobacterium sp.
ATTTTAGACCAGATTAATGGTTTCATTAATCTAAAGTTTTTATGAAGTTGATAATTGCATTAACTGTCTCATTTTGTTGTTCTTGTCTGGTTATTGTGCTGTTATTATCTCCAGATTGTACTCCATAATCCCCGAAGTTGTAGTGGTTTCCACCATCAATGGTGATGAAGGTTGTGTTTTTTGGAAATTTGTCAAGATTTTTAGTTATTTGATCTTGTGTTGCAAGACCATCAAGGGATCCTCTGATGGATAGAGCTTTAAAAGTTGCGTTAGATGCATTAGTATCAGGATATGCTGCTAGATAAATTACGCCTTTAATTTTATCTGGATTTTTGACTGCAAAGTCTGATGCAAACACACCACCAAGGGAATGACCTCCTATAACCCAGGTTTGTATATCACTATGCTGATTTATTACATCATTTGCTTTGTCAACCCCAAATATTGCTAAATTAAAAGGCATTTTTACAATAACTGTTGTATAACCATTTTGAGCTAATTTAGATGCAATAATGGAGTAGGCTTCTGGCTGTACTTTGGCACCTGGATAAAAAATGATTCCTGTACTTGTTTTGTTATTTGTTGGGATGAAAGTTATTGAATCAGAATTATTAATCACATTGTAGCCATTATTTGATGAAAGAGCTTCAGTTGCATTGGAATCTGCATGGTAATAATCAGACACGTAGTAACTGAAACCAGCCATAGCTACCACAACAACAAGGAGTAATATCAACAAAAACAATCTTTTCTTGGAATTGATATACTTCATAAAAATCCCTATAATAAAATGCTACAATTTGATATTTATATTTAGTTCTCAACTAAAATTGAATATATGATGATTGAGTTAAAAATCGAATTTAGAAAAATAAAATGCCAAAATTAAATATGAAAAAGAAATCTACTAATCAGTTCAAAAAGTATAATGTATTAGAAGGCCTTACATTAACCTTCTAACATCAACAACTTCTATACTTGCTATTTCAGTAATTTTAGAAAGATTTTCTTCCACTGCTTCGGTTCCGCCTTCACCATCATCAACAATGACCATGAGGTTTAAAGCAACGAGGCCAAATGCTATTGGTTCTTCCTCAATACTGTGTAATTCTGCATTTTCTGGTATTGTGCTTGTTATTTCTGCCTTAACTTTTTCAAGGTCAATTTCAGGACTTTCTGGCATTAATTTTATTGTAGCTACTACTTCTCCCATAGTGTTACCTCCAAAAATGTTTTAAAGATTTATTGGAATAAAAATCCCAATCGTACTAATAATTGATGAGATCTATTTATGGTCCTTTAAATCCACATTCACACTTGTATAAATGTCCGAATGTTCTGCATTTTTGACATCTGTACAAAGTTTTCTCACATTCTGGGCATGGAAACTTGACATAGTTTTCCACTGGTGATATTTCCTGTTTACAGGAAGTACATTCTATTTTTTTCATTTAATTTCCTCCAATGAGTGTATATTTAGAGCTTTTACCTTTAATTATCGATAGAATCCTCTCTGGGTATTTACCATTTGCAACGTAGCATTCCGATTGATATCTGATCAAAAGCTCAGGTAAAAATTCATCAACCGATGTTTCACCAAAATTTAGTAGTTTTTTTGCACTTATAATATCTATAAGTTTCGCACCATCGTTGATAGGATCATGCGTGTATATACCATCTACATCTGTTGCTATTAATAGTTTGGCCTTTAGCAGATTCGAAATGTAAAGTGAGATAGAATCTGATGTGACCCTCCACGAATGTTCAAGTGGGTCATGATCTTCCATTAACATATATGAATTCAGCACAGGAATTTTACCATATTTCGAAACTTTCACGGCATCTTCAATGGAATTTACAGATTCTAATCCTTCAACTTTATCAGCGAGAAGTGTCCCAATTATGTCCATACACATTATCGCAGATCTATGGTTGGCGGTGTTTGAAAAATCAAGTAGATCATCGTACTCTCTAACTTTATTTGCAAACTTTCCCCCACCACAAACAATTAAAATTTTAGCTCTTAAATCATTCTGATTTACAATAAATCTGCACAGTTCCATGGCTTTTTCTGGAAATAGACTACCACCAATCTTTAAAACCCAATCCATTCAAACCACCATTACTTTAAAAGCTTCAGTTCTTGGGTGATCTTATCTATTTTCTCATCTTCATCTGGACCAATACCTAGACAGGTGACTGTTGCTTTAGGAATTTCAGTATGCCCGGCATCATGCACCAAATAAATGGGAGTGTTTGTGACTTTTACTAGTTCGTAGATTTCGAATAGTTCCTCAAGGCTGTTAACTTTTAAAACAACCTTTTTTTCTCCTTCAGATTCCCATTTTTTTAATGATCTGTCTTCAGCCTTTTTATATGCGCCTAAACTGGCATGGCATGCTTGGGCAGCTATTTTGCCCCTGCTCATGTTGAGATCTGCTCTCATAACAATGATTTGTTTCATAATTAATTCCCCAAATATTTCCTTAAAAAAATTATCAACTGGTTAGTTTTAACTATTTAAGCCTTTTACCTGCCCTGCTTACATCCACGGAGAAGAGTTCCATTTCTGGGATTAGAACTCTCACAACTGGTATCTGAAGTTCTGGCCTAGTCAGATCAACGTATAGAATATCTTTAAATCCATGTTTGCCCAGGAGTTTCTGGCTTGTTTCTATGTCCTCTTTGAATGATTTCCCGGAATAATTTTTGATCTCTTTAATATCCACTTCACTTTGGGATTCTCCAAACCAGTGCTTATTTATACGTTTCATTCTTTCGTAACCTGCTTTCCTCATGAAAACTGCCCTTACAGTATCTTCCCTAGTTCCATGAATCTGCGTTGCTCTGCTTTGAGCAACTTCAGTAAGTGCCCTTATGACCGCAACTTCTGGATCAAGATGAGTTCCAACACCAAGGGTTAACAGTGCAGGATCCTTAAGGACAGTATCATCTGAAACTGCTGCAACAGTGGTTATTTCAACGTCTGCTGTTAAATTAACCAGTTTAACATTTATCCCTGCCTTTTTAAACAGATGAAGAATGTTATTTATGAGTGGATTTTCAATGGCTTCAAGGTTTATTTCAGGTTTGGGCTTGTGTTTGGCTTCAAAAATGCTCCATGCATCCCTCTCCACAACTTCCATAATACCATGGAATATTGCTTCTTCTATCAGATTTCCAGAAGCCAAACCATTGGTATTTGACTGGAAAAGTTTGGAAATATTATCTGAGTCATAGGGGTGATACACTGCATTTGCAGGCACAAGAACAATTTCATCATCGGCAATATTGATGGCTTTAACCCATTCTAAACCTTCTGTTTTAGAATCAAATCGGAGTTTTGGCAGTATCAATTTATCCGGATCTAGGTAATTGTGGAGATCTGATTCTTGGAAGTTTCCCCTTACGAAATTTTTCTTGTCTAAATCAGTGATCTCAGCGGAGAATCTTTCAAAAGATTCCATCATGGCTGATGCTTTGGCTTGAGATTTAGTGGCACCCTTCCCGGCGTATATGCTTACTGCACCTTCAGCTGCTCCAGGTCGGATGGCAGAATAAACTGGAATTCCTATCCTGTCTAGGTGTGTTATTTCAGCAACCCTTGTGACACCAGCAGCCCTAAGTTTGGGCTCAACATTTTCTATTGTTTTCTCTGGAGCCATGGCTCTGTGTGTGCATCCAAAATATTTAACTGGAACTTCTTTAAGCATAATATCAACTTAAAACTATTTTTACAATGATTTGTGTAATTTGAATTCAGTACTATGTAGTTTTGTTTAAGTATGAATGGCTTATTATTTAATAAATACCAAAATAAGCCTTCACTGCTAGTATAATTGCCACAATAAATATCAGTATCCATATTACAGGATTCCAATTCAAAACTTTAGCACCATCGAATGGTCCCAATGGAATTAAGTTAAACACAGCGAGTATACTGTTGATTATAAAACCATAGGTTACAATGACTCGGAGTTCATATCCAACAATATCTGTAGGGCTATGTGGAATGAAAGGAATCAGGCTTAAAAATAACAGTGCCAGTGCAATGTTAACTAATGGTCCCGCAATGGATATTTTACCATTTTCTTCCTTGCTAATGTTGGTTCCATGGATATACACTGCGCCAGGTGCAACAAAGACAAAGCCTAAAATAAACGCTGTGAAAAGTGCGAATATCAATCCTTCAACCCACATCCTGAACTCTGCATAAAATCCATATCTCACAGCAACAAACTTATGTGCCAGTTCATGAAGCACAAATCCCAATCCAACAGAAACTAGGAGTGCTGGGATCAATAGAATGAAGTTGTTCAAAAATATTTCTGTCCCGTTTGTTAGTAGTCCCCTGCTGAATATGTAAGCAAAAATTACTGCTATTACAAACATGGAGATCAATATGTCCCTGACCTCACGGGCTGTAAAACTTACCATGATCTATAGACCTAGTTTTAAATATATAATGATTTCCATGGCACTTCATTAGAGTTCATTCAAATTCTTTGAATGTATTCCATGGGCTGGAAATTAATTTTAAACTCTGTTCCATGGTCTAGAATCACATCTATAGTTCCATCAAGCTGTAAAACAAGATTGGTAATTAATTGCAATCCTAATGTGTCGGTGTTTCTAAAATCAATGGTTTCAGGAAATCCAACACCATTGTCCTTGACGCTTAAACTATATTCTCCATTGGATTCAGAGAGTTTAACACGTATTAACCCTGCCATACCATTTGGATAACCATGTTTTATTGAATTAGTTACCAGTTCATTGATTATCAAACCACATGGAACTGCTGTGTCAATGTTCAGATGGATATCATCAACTTCAGTTTCAATAGTTATAGAACTATTCATATACACATAGGACTGTCGTAAAAATACTGTAAGCTGGTTTATATAGTCTCTGAAATCGATCCTAGCCAATTCTGTGGACTGATAAAGTTTTTCATGGATCATGCCCATGGATTTAACACGGTTTTGGCTTTCCAGTAATATATCAACAACATTTTCATCGTTGGTGTATGTTGCTTGGAGATTCAAAAGACTGGAAATAATCTGCATATTATTTTTGACTCTGTGATGTATTTCTCTAAGCAAAACTTTTTTCTCTTCGAGGGATTTTTTTATTTTATTCTCTGCTTCTTTACGTTCTGTTATGTCCCTAACAACCATTACTATGTAATTTTGATCACTAAACTTTACTGTACTGGCACTTATCTCCACGGGAACTTTGTTTCCATCAAAATCTAAAAACACAGAATAAAATGTTCTCCTGTCTTGAGACTTGTCAGCAAGCTGGTTGAACAACTCACTGAACTCTTCAATTTCTTCACCATCAACAATATCATAGATGGACTTGGTTGAAACTTCATATGGATTCAATCCGAAACGTTCGGATGCAGATTTGTTCACATCTGAAAATTTACCTGAAGGGATATTAAGCAGAAATATATGATCATTAGTTTCATCTAAAAGAGATCTAAACCTTTCAAGTTCTGCTAACCGTTTTTGCAGTTCAGGATAGTAACTTTTTTGTATGGAAGATTCACCAAGACCGATAATTTTGTCACGCAGTGAGTTCCAGTCGGGATGTTCATCTTGATTATAGGGCATTTTTAAATATGGCCTCCACATCAGATTGTTCAGGAATCACAGGATTAGTAGCTATGCATGGGTCGTTCATGGTCCTGTATGATAGGTTCTTAACGTCTTCAATTTTCACACCCCTATCTTTGAGTGTGTGGTTAATTCCAAGATTTTCCTTCAGTTTCTTGATCATGTCCAAGACTTCTGTTTTACTAGTAGCAGTACCCATGTTCATGTTGTTTGCAATTTTCAAATATCTTTCAGGTTCAAATTCAAAATTAAAATCAATTACATGCTCTAGAAGCAATGCATTCAGTTCTCCATGGGGTAAATCTTTCAATCCACCAAGACTGTGGGCCATGGCATGCACCAAACCCAAACTTGCATTTGAAAATGCCAATCCTGCGTGAAGGCTTGCAAGCATTAAATTACCCCTATAATAAATATTGTCAGGATTATCAAGTACCGGAAGTATGTTTGAACAGAATAGTTTAATCGCTTCATTTGAATGAATATCAGTTATTGGAGAACTTGCATTTGAAACATTAGCCTCGATAGCATGACTTAAAATATCAAATCCTGCATAAATAGTCATGTATTTGTTCAGAGTTGTGGTTGTGATAGGATCAATGAGTGCAACATCTGGTACAAGCTTTTTACTTATGATGGCCATTTTAGTACCATTTGATTTATCAGATATTATGGCAAACTGAGAAACATCTGCAGAACTACCTGCTGTGGTGGGTATACATATTAATGGAGGAGAAGGCAAAGAAACTCTATCAACACCTTCAAATTCTTCTATATTTTTATTATTTGAACTGACAATTCCAATACCCTTGGCACAGTCCATGGGACTGCCACCACCAATTGCTACTATTACATCGCATCCTTCATCCAAGTATAAGTCTGCCCCTTCCATGACATCATCAGTACTTGGATTTGGTTTAATTTTGGAATATATTTCGTAATTGTAAGATTTAGATTCAATGACTCCAACAATTTCATCAAGCCAACCTGAAGAGACTATTCCGCCGTCTGTAACTAACAGAACTTTCTTAGCTGCAAAGTTATCCAGATATCTTCCAACAAGTAGGCGAGCATCCCATCCAAAAACAAATTCCGGTGCAACAAATTTTCTCAACTCGAAATTAGCTTCCAATAGGTTAACCTCCAAAATTTGATGTGTTAAATAATTATATTTAGTATATTATTCCTTCTAATTTATTAATTTAATTTTGTAAAGCTCAACCTCCAATTATAATAAAATATTTATTTTCTAAATTCAATTTTAATAGTATAACAGATTGATATTGACGAATTAAAAACAATAAATAATCTTGAGGGTTGTTTTCATGATATGTGAGTACTGTGATAATGTTGGATATGGGAGATTAATTTCAGAAAGATCGTACTGGACTATCCACTTGGCACCAAGTCAGCGTTATCTTGGTACATGTGTTGTTGCAATCAAGAGACAGTGTAGTAACTTATCTGAACTTGAAACTGAAGAATGGACTGAATTTACTGAAATTGTTCGAGAAATTGAGAAGACTATTAACCATATTTTTAAACCCACGCTCTTTAACTGGAGCTGTTTTAAAAATGCCTCGTATCGTAGTAAAGATCCCCACCCTAAAGTCCATTGGCATTTAATTCCAAGATATGATTCATTAAAATTCTTTGATGGTATCAAATTTGAAGACTTGGACTTTGGATACATTCCTCAACCAATAAGCAGGGAGATATCAGAGGATGTGATGGAATCTATGAGGATCAAAATCGAGAAACAGCTAACAAATTCTAAAATTTAACTAATTATTATTGAGGGAATAACAATGGAAACTAAGATAAAACAAGTAATAGAATCGATGCACGAAAAAAAAATAGACTCGATGATAGTGTTGAAACCAGAAAATATAAGGTATCTAACAGGATTCAGGCCCACAAGTTCATCAGTACTGATATTGAAAGACGAACCCATCCTTTTAGCTTCTAAAATAGATAACGAAGATGCTTCTAAAAATTCCCTGGTAAATCTGGAAGTATACAAGAAATTTGATGATCTCAAGAATTTCTTGGATGGATGTGTCGGTGTGGAAAATTCTATGACAGTTGAAACCTACAGAAAACTGGATGATTTTAAAGTTGTCACAACCGATGTTGTTGAAACATCAAGGGCAGTAAAAACAAACTGGGAAGTAAAAAATATAGAGAAAGCATTGGAAATCGCAGAGAAATCTCTTCTTGAATTGGAGTTTAAGGGAACAGAAGTTGAAATGGCAGCTGAGCTGGAATATAACATGCGTATCAATGGATCCCAGCGACCTTCCTTCGAAACAATCATGGCTTCTGGGGCCAGAACAAGTCTTCCACATGCATCTCCAACATCTAATAACATTGAAAGGCCAATTTTGATAGATTGGGGAGCTGTTTATAATAATTACTCCTCAGATACAACGAGAACAATTATTGAAACAGAGAAACAGGAAGAAATTTTTGATATAGTGCTGGAAGCTCAACAAACTGCAATAAAATCCATCAAACCCGGTGTTAAATGTGGCGAGATAGATAATATTGCAAGGGAAGTTATTACCGAGTATGGATATGGTGAATCATTCATTCATTCAACTGGACATGGTGTTGGTTTAGAAATTCATGAAAAACCATCATTTTCAAAAAATGATGAGACCGAACTTCAGAAGGGAATGGTGGTAACAGTTGAACCTGGAATTTATATTGAAGGAGAATTTGGGGTTAGAATTGAGGATATGGTGTTAGTGGAGAATAACGCAAGGGTGTTGAACAAAATTGATACAAAATTAAGTGTTTAACCCTAAATTTTTGTTTTTTAGATTGATATATTTATTAATCCAACAGTTTTCTCTATAAAAAAAATAAGAACGTATATAAAGGTATAATTAAAGATACTAAAATAATAAATAGGTGTGAAAAATGGCAATTATACCTCCAGCATTATCCCCGGTGTCAAGGGTTCTTGACGATGTATTACCAGAACGATACACAGTTTTCATGCAAGAAAATTTGATAAGATCAGGGATGTATGTTAAAGCATCCGATTTGATTACGCTGATGCTAATTGCAGGTATAATTTTCGGATTAGTTGGATTGCTATCATTTACATTGATTGGAATAAATCCAATATTAGGGTTTTTAGTTGGATTTTTAACTCCATCATTCATTGTTCTGGGTTGGCTATTTTTTTCGATGGAACGAAGGGTAGATGCAATAGAACAAACAACTCCAGATTTCTTAAGACAAATATCATCACTTTTAAGGGCTGGTGTTGGTATTGAAACAGCCCTGGAAGATATTTCTAAACAGGGTGGAGGACCATTGAATGCAGAACTCAAACGTGCTGTAATCGAAATTAAAATAGGTAGCAGTTTTGACGAAGCCCTCCTATCAATGGGGGAACGATTAAAATCAAAAACGCTTGACCGAACATTTAGAATGATTTTAGAAGGTAAACGGGTTGGGGGAAGTTTATCTGATGTTATTGAAACTGTGGCTGAAGATTTAAGGGCTGTTCTTGCACTTAAACGTGAACGTAGAGCCAATGTGATGATGTCTGTAATGTTTTTAATAATAGCTGCGATTATTGCTGCTCCCTTTGCTCTGGGCATGATAATGATTTATTCCCACTTCATCCAGTCACTTGGTAAAGTGAATCCCCTAGCAGAAGTTGCATACATATCTGCTGCAGGTTATCTCATCATTCACTCGATAATAGCAGGACTTCTAATAGGAATTGTTCTTTATGGAAGTGCTAGGAAGGGAATAAAATATTGTCTAGTTCTAGTTCCAATGGCCTTTGGAATATTTTATGTGATATCAACATATGGTGGTATTTTAATCGGATTTTGATTATGGGGGTGTACAAATATGAATATATTTGATGATGAAGCGGCTCAAACAAGTGCAGAAATGATATTATTATTTGGCGGAGTCATAGCAATAGTGGTTATTGCTGCATTCTACTACAAAAATTATTTGAGTGGTCTCGGGGGAAACATAACTAGTAACGACTTAAAAGGTGTTACGAACAGCATTAACGGAACTGGAAACAGTCTCATAAATAAATTCAACTGATCATTAATTTTTAAGACTTAGGGGATTTTTTCATCTAAAACCTTTTTTTTTATTAAATCATTATTCACCACAAATAAGTATTGAACATTCTTATAGGAGGATTTAATAATGCAAATGATTATTAACGGAAATCTAGTGGATTCAGACAAAAAAATTGATGTAATCAATCCAGTGAACAGTCATGTAATTGATACAGTACCTTCAGGAACCATTAATGACGTAAAAACAGCAATTGAATCGGCGGTTGAGGCTCAAAAAGTACTTGCTAATTACTCTTCTAGAAAAGTATCAAGAATAATGTACGATATATACGAGGATCTTAAGCAAAATTCGAAGGAACTGGCAAATATTTTAACCCGAGAAACAGGTAAACCAATAAATGATGCCAATGACGAGATAAAAAGATCTGTTGAAACTGTTCTTTTGGCTGCTGAAGAATCTAAACGAATTTATGGTGAAACAGTACCACTGGATGCTGGTATAGGTGGTAGAACTGCACTTGGATTCACAGTCAAAGTTCCACTGGGAGTTGTAACTGCAATTACTCCCTTCAATTATCCTGTAAACCTTGCTGTGCATAAAATAGCACCTGCAATTGCTGCTAAAAATTCTGTTATCCTAAAACCATCAACCCAAGCACCTTTAGCTGCCCTGAAAATGGTGCAAATATTCGATGCACATCTTCCAGCTGGCGCTGTAAATGCAATTACAGGAAAAAGCAGTGTCATAGGAGATGAACTGGTGATAAATCCTCATGTAAATAAAATATCGTTTACAGGCAGTGTTGAAACTGGTGTTTCAATATCTAAAAAAGCTGGTATGAAAAGAATAAACCTTGAACTTGGGGGTAACGATCCATTGATAGTCTTAGCTGACGCTGACATTGACAAGGCTGTGGAAGCTGCCATTAAAGGTTCTTTCTTATTTTCTGGACAGGTATGTATAGCTGTTAAGAGGATTATCCTTGAAGAATCCATTGCAGATGAATTTGCAACTAAAATGGTCCAGAGAACTAGAAAATTGAAGGTTGGAGATCCTTTAGATCCAGAAACAGACATGGGGCCAATGATAGATGAAAAATCTGCAATAATGGTAGAAAATTTGGTTGTTGATGCTCAAAACAGAGGTGCCAAACTACTGGTGGGGGGTGAAAGGGAAGGAGCATTTTACTTACCGACCATACTGGATCATGTTGAAACATCTATGGATATGGTTTGTAATGAAACATTTGGACCCGTTGCACCACTTTTAAGGGTTAAAAATTTGGATGAAGCAATAAACATTGCAAATGATACTCAGTATGGATTACAGGCAGGAATATTCACAAAGAGCATTGAAAATGCTCTTCAAGCTGCAAGGGAAATTGAAGCAGGATCAGTTATAATTAACAGACAATCAACTTTTAGAACGGATAACATGCCGTTTGGAGGATTTAAAATGAGTGGTACTGGTAAAGAAGGTATTAAATATGCTGTTGAGGATATGACTCGAAGTAAACTGATAATATTTGGATAAATAAATTAAAAACGCCTGAATTTTTCCTTGAATCTTTTTTTAAATTCCCAATTTTTTAAAAAAACGGCCTAAACGTCTATCAATATTTAAAAAAAAAATGAAGATGTATCATTAAACATATTTTATATCTATTTTAGGAAGGTTTCTACCAAGTTCCTTGTTTCATTTAATGCATCTAAGGGTATTCCATGGGGCATGGTACCCAGTTCTCCTTCAACATCCTTTAGAATTCCTTCACCAGCTCCTAAAAACATACCCTCACTTGTAACTCCTTGAAATACAGATGGTGGAAGTATTGCAACCCCAACTTTGTTACCTTCTTTGACAGTCAAGTCGTTGGTAACCACAGTTATGGCCCTGGTACTAAGGTTCACATTACAAACCATGAGATTATCCTTCTTTTGAATACTCACAATTTCTCCTGTTTTTATGTCTATTCCAATGACTGGATCGTTAATTGGTCCAAGTTTAAGTCTTTCATCTACGGTGGAGATTGTGTTCAATGCAAACTTCATTTTTGCTATTGATTCAACTAGTTTTTCCTTTTCATCCTTGTTAACTAGATTTAAGAATTGGACATGCCACTGGTCTCCACCTAATGCTTCAATTATTTCTTTTACCTTAAGTTTCATGTCTTCAACTTGTGGGGATTCTGCAAGGGCTGCTGGTTCCATATAAGAAAAATACATTATCTGAACTTCGGGGAGCATGGCTCTTGCAGAAGTTAAACATTTCTTTTTATTCCATATTCCCTTTAAATTTGCTCCTTCAGCTGTTTTTATGAATAATTCGATCGATTTTTCTAAAACGCGTAACCTGTAATCTTTACTACTATCCCACATATTTATACCGCCTTCAAATTTTTAAGTGAATGTCTATTATATGAATAACCAAACAGAATCAGACTCAATAAAATCCATGGAAACGATTATACATGATTATATTTTAAATCAAAACCTTTGGATTGCTTTATTAATTTCCAGATAAGTACCTTGATTGGAAAAATTTAAGCCGTATCAAACCAATTCATATCTTGATATGATTTACTGAATTATATATTTAATATTTCAGGGAATTTGCAGTAAATTATATGTGGAGAGCAATATGGA
>WASR01000110.1 GCA_009712615.1 Methanobacterium sp.
CAGAAAAAAGAATTTCAGAAGTTCAGGGAATTCCCCACGAAAATGAAGGCGAAGAACTGATTATCTCTAGGGAAGATGCCTATGCACTTTTAAATACTTTGAACCGGCCAGTGGAAACCGAAGGATTAAACACACTGGATGCTGTGGATTCAATTGCTCCTGTTAAAATTATGGCTAAAGCTCCAACATATCTTGGTGCCAGAGTAGGCAGACCTGAAAAATCTAAGGAAAGGAAAATGAAACCCGCTCCCCCCGCTCGTTTCCCATTTGGAACCAATGGGGGAAGCAGACGTAACATTATTGATGCTGCTAAAAAGGGTACAATTAACGTGGACATAGCAAGATGTAAATGTACTGAATGTGGTGTTGGCTCGATGCAGGCTTTATGTCCTGTATGTGGGGCCAGAACAGAACCTACTAGCTCTGGAAAGAAACGAATTAATCTTGCAAATCTCCTTAAAAAAGCATACGAAAATGTGGGTGTCAGGAAAATTGATGAAATAAAGGGAGTGGTTGGGATGATATCAGAAGATAAATTCCCAGAACCCCTGGAGAAAGGAATATTAAGGGCTAAAAACGATGTTTTTACCTTTAAAGATGCTACAATTAGGCATGATTCTACAAATCTTCCACTCACTCACTTTATACCGAGTGAAATTGGTGTGACTCCTCAAAAACTACTGGAACTTGGATATACAGATGATATTCATGGTAACAAGATTGAAAATCCTGACCAGATAGTTGAGATCAAAATTCAAGATGTGGTTGTCTCTGAAAACTGTGGTGACTACTTGATCAGGGTATCCCACTTTGTGGATGATCTTCTTGAACAGTTATACGGACTTGAAAGGTTCTACAACGTACAAACGAGGGAAGATCTCGTTGGGCAACTGGTTGTTGGACTTGCACCACACACTTCAGCGGGTGTTCTTGGTAGAATTGTTGGTTTCACAAAGGCCGCATGCTGTTATGCCCATCCATACTTTCACTCAGCTAAGAGGAGAAATTGTGACAGTGATGAAGATTCAATAATGTTGCTATTGGATGCGCTGCTGAATTTTTCTAAGGTTTATCTACCAAGTACAAGGGGAGGTAAAATGGATGCTCCTCTGGTTTTGTCTTCACGTATCGATCCTGAAGAAATTGACGATGAGTCACACAACATAGATGCCATGCCACAGATTCCCCTAGAGCTATACGAAAAAACTTTAGATTTTGAAAAACCATCAGATGTGCTTGACATGGTTGATAACGTTAAAAGAAGACTTGGAACCGAGGATCAGTACCAGGGTTTGATCTTTTCACATCCCACCTCAAGCATCCACAGTGGCCCAAAGGTGTGTCTCTACAAAACACTTCCAACCATGAAGGAAAAGGTTGATGGTCAGATTAAACTAGCAGAGCGTATACGTGCAGTAGATCAAAAGGGTGTTGTTGAAGGAGTTTTAACTTCACACTTCCTCCCTGACATGGCTGGGAACAGCAGGGCATTTTCGAGGCAGAAGGTTAGATGTACAAAATGTGGAAGGAAATATCGTAGGATTCCATTATCTGGAAACTGTTCTTGTGGCAGTGGCCTTATATTAAGCATATCCAAGGGGTCTGTAGTGAAGTACCTTGAAATATCAAAAAATCTTTCCCAGAGGTATCCAATAGACGAGTACCTTGTGCAAAGGATAGAATTAATTGAAACAAGCATAAACTCACTATTTGAAAGTGATAAATCTAAACAAAGTTCATTGGATGTTTTCTTGTGAACCAGATGGGTAATTCGTATATAACCAAACATTTTAATATGTGTTGATACAAACAGGTTAACCAGAAAAACTTGTTTTTAAATCTACAAACAATTTTCAAGAAGTGGATTTGAAACTGGTCACTTTTCATTGGTGCATCTAAAATAAGAATAAAATTAATAGTCATGAAATAAATATAAAATACAGGTGTTGTCATGAGGGAAGATATAGAAAGGAACGAACGGATTATAGCCGCTCTTCCAACAAGGGCACAAACGTGTGTCATAAAGAATAATGGGATCTTTGAAAGATTTACCCATGAAAAAATCGTGAAATCATGCTTAATGGTGGGAGCCCCACTATGGGCAGCTGAAAAAATATCATCTTACGTTGCTAAGGCAGCATACGATGGAATTTCAACAGCTGAGATAAAAATGTTGGTTTACGACTGCCTCAAGAAGGTAGATTTAAAAACAGCAGACAAATATCTGGCATCAAACACCCTTAAGGTGCGTACAACAAGGGACACGATAGAACCGTTCGATCAGAGGAAGATTGAAAAAACTCTGATTGTCGAAACAGATGCATCTGGCGAATTAGCCAGGAAGATAGCGACTGAAACATGGAAAGAACTCAAAAAATTGGATGTTGAGTATTTAACCGCACCAATGATAAGGGAAATTGTAAACACCAAACTGGTTGAATACGGACTTGAAACTCTCCGTAAGAAATATACAAGGCTGGGTATTCCTGTTTACAACATCACCAACCTGATAAGAAATGGGTCACGTGATAATGCCAACATGATCCACAACCCTGAAACAGTCCACAAATATGTTGCAGATGAAGCATTGAAACAGTATGCTCTACTGAGAATCTTACCAAATGAACTTGCAGACGCCCACATGGGCGGTGATATTCATATTCATGACTTAGAATTTTTTGCAGGCAGGCCTTTGAACTGTTTGCAGCATGATCTTCGTTTTTTCATTAAACACGGTCTTAAAGTTGATGGAACAGGCGATCATACGTCTGTAGCAGGCCCTCCAAATCACATTGAAACATTGATGAATCACTCAGGGGAAATAATGCTGGCAGCACAGCAAAACATGAGCGGTGGCCAGTCAATGAGTCTTTGGAATGTATTTGTAGCACCATTTGCTGCAGGATTACCTTATGGAAAGGTCAAACAAGCTGTTGAGATGCTCATATACAACTTAAATATGGCTTATGCAGCCAGGGGTTCACAAGTTCCATTCACATCTATGAACCTAGAATTCACTGTTCCTAAGTTCCTTGAGGATGAAATTGCATATGGTCCAAAGGGAAAACAGGTAGGTGTATATGGAGATTATGAAGAGGAAACTCGTCTTTTGCAGAGAGCTTTCACTGAAATACTTCTTGCGGGTGACTCTGATGGAAAACCTCATCTATTCCCAAATACCATCTACAACTTAAGGAAAGAAATGATGAATGACGAGTTTTACGACGATTTAAAACTTGTTCATGAACTTTCTGCCAAGTATGGTTCTTCCTACTTTGTAAACAATCTTCCAGATTACAGGGGAAACATGGCAAATTACATGGGATGCAGAACATCACTGGGAGATAACTGGACAGGGGACTGGGAACAGGATTGTTTCAGAACTGGAAACCTTGCATATGTAACACTCAACCTTCCAAGAATTGCCTACAATTCTAGGGATGATGATGACGTGTTTGAGTATCTAGACTCCTACATGAAACTTGGAGAAGAAGTACTCATGCTTAGAAGGGAACAGGCTATGAATTGTCTTGATAACTACAACCTATTACCATTCCTGACCCAGGAATCAGAAGGAGATAGATATTACCATATAGACAATTCAACACTTTCATTTGGATTTGTTGGACTCAATGAGATGCTCATGTCCCACTGTGGAAGTGGTATAGATGACGACGAAGCAAGGAAGTTTGGTCTGGACGTTATCAAGCATATAAACAAAAGGGCAGATGAACTCAAGGATAACACTGGATTGAGGTGGAGTGTACTTCAAACTCCTGCAGAATCAACTGCATACAGGTTTGCTACATTGGATAAAGAAAAATATGGGGATAAAGCCATATTGCAGGGAGATGCTGAGGCTTCTTACTACACCAACTCTTCACACGTACCTGTGAACTCAGATGTGCTGTTACCTGAAAAGATAAAGATAGAAGAAAAATTCCATCCATTGACACTCGGTGGACACATATTCCATGCATTCATGGGAGAATCTTACTCAAATCCAGATTCACTAATGAGTTTAACAGATAAAATTGCCAGAAATTCCGACATAGGATTTTGGGCGTACAGTTCAGCATTGAGCTTTTGCATTAAATGTAAAACTCTAATGAAGGGTCTTCAAACACAGTGCGGTACCTGTGGTGAAGAAACGGAGGTTGAATGGTACGATCGTATCACAGGCTATGTTCAGCAGGTGGGAAGATCCAGATCAGCATCTGGTGGTTGGAACCCTGGAAAAATGAAGGAATTAACGGACAGAAAAAGATATTAAATGTCCTATTTATCTTTTTTTACACATCTTTTTTTATTGCTCCTGGAGTGAACAAAATGAAACCTGAAACTGACAACTTTAACTTAAAAAAGAGGTTGGAAAATATCCACGATGATATTGATCCAATGAAGGCTGAAAAATTCAGGTTATCAGAAATCAATTACAATTATGTTCAAAAAGAATTATTGACTCCAAATTTCATGGAAAAACACACAAAATTCAGAAATTTCTCAGAAATGATAAGATCCAGTGATTTAAAAATTGAAAATGAGATAGAATTTAAGGATGCAATTGAAACTGAAAAATGGAATCGTCTCGTTAGAGAAAACTCAAATTTCAAAGACTGGAATGAAATGTTAAGAACTGCGGTCATTGAGAGGGCCACTCGAAAGTTAGCAATTTAAATTCTTTTTATAGTTCAATAAACAGATGGAGTGAACTTTATGGACAGAGAATCATTTCAAGACATTGTGAATCAACTAACCAATGAACATGCTCCTGAACAAATTAAACATTTCCAATGGCTTCACCAACATCCTGAACTGGCTTACCAAGAATTTGAATCAGGGCTGTACATAGCAGACTATCTAAAAACCTTGGATGGATTGGAGGTTATTTATCCTTACGCTAAAACAGGGGTTAAAGCTGTTTTGAAGGGAAAAAATTCGGAAAATGCAGTTGCTATTAGGGCAGACTTCGATGCTCTTCCAGTTAAGGAAGACACAGGGTTGAGTTATGCTTCCAGATCTAAAGGCATTTACAATGGGCAGGAAACTTATGTATCTCATGCATGTGGACATGATGCCAGTGCTGCGACTGCCATGGGAACAGCAACAGTTTTAAATCAACTTAAAGAGTATTTAAATGGAGATGTTGTATTTTTATTTCAACCAGCTGAAGAAGGTGTTCCAGATGGAATGAAGGCAGGTGCAGATCTCATGGTTAGTGAGGGTGCCTTGAAAAATCCGGACGTATCTGCAATATTTGCACTACATCCATACAGCAAAGCATACCCTGGCACAGTACTACTCAGCAAAAAAACAACTCATGCGGGGTTAAATGATCTGGTGATTAAAATCAAGGGTGTTCAGGCCCATGGATCAATGCCCTGGGTAGGGAGGGATCCAATAGTTACAGGGGCCGCAATTATCAGCTCTCTCCAGACCATTGTAAGCAGAGAAGCGGATCTCATGAAGGGTGCAGCCGTTGTTACCGTAGGTTACTTCCATGGAGGTATTAAGGTGAACATAATCCCTGATCATGCTGAGATGGGATTAACACTCAGGGCACTTGATGAAAACAATCTTAAACTACTTGTTAAAAGGGTCACTGAAATCACCAAGCTAGTATCAAAGGCCCATGGATGTGAAGCTGAGATCATCATGGGACAGCATGATCCAATGAATAAAAATGATCCATATCTCTGCAAAAATATGTTAAACACCATCAAACAAGTAGCAGGAGACAATAATGTAATATTTAAACCTGCAACCACAGGATCCGAAGATTTCTCATACTTCTCAAAGGAGGTACCTGGGCTCTACCTTCACTTTGGAACAGCACCTAAAAACAAACCACTCTCAGAATCAAGACCAAACCATCATCCAGGATTCCAAGTTGATGATGAAGCATTAAAATTTGCAACAAAACTTGAATGCTGCTTGCTTCACAACTACTTAAAACAACAATAAATCTGATGGCTTGATGGAAAATTCATTTATTTTATTTCTCTATGAGTTATTTTAAAAAAAATGTGGGGATGATCCTTTCACTTTTTGAAGTCCTCAACAGTACTAGGAGTAATTCCATTTTTCAGCTTTATGGGAAGGGTAACAGATTCTGATGAAGTTCCAAAACCATGACATATCATGCTGTGTCTGCCAACACCTCCAGCTACAACCAGAACAATATCTTCTGGGGAACGAGTTATGTGCACATGATCTCCGTCGATCCATTCATCTTCGATCTTTCTGCCTCCCCTGTCTGCAAGATCAACTTCGACTATGCAGTTTTCATGAAGATACTCCTTCACATCCTGTTTTGAAAAACCATGGTTGTAAACAGTTTTGGCATGTTCTGGACCCATGATCAAAAGAAATTCACCTGGAACATGACTGTTGTTACAGCCAGGAGTTGATGCTGTTTTTGCAATAGTATCAAGTAAATCTTCCGCAGTTTTGCTCCTGTGATCATTCACGTTTTGAGGAGCCTCCACAGCCATTACAGTTGAAGTACTGATACTGGGATCGTATCCCCTCTCAACACTGAGTGATTCCCATGGATTTTCAGCTTCGTTCTCTCCAAAGGCGAAACTGTATTTGGCAGGTGAACCCATGGTTGCATGATCACCCACACCAGGAACAGCTCCTGCAATGTTGATCATGCATAAACGCAGTGCCCTACCAATGGTGGCATTTGCAAGATTTCCAGGGCCAAAACAACCTGCACCACTACCTGCACCTATTTCCCTAGATAAAGGTCCGTTTAGTATGGTGCATATGGCAACAGGATGGGTTGTGGCATTGATCCCTGCAATATTAAATTTTTCAAAAGAAAGGGATTTAACACAGTTCAGTACCACGGGCATGAACTGAGGTAAACAACCAGCCATAACTGAATTTATTGCTATTTTTTCTGGAGTGGCAATTCCCATTTTAGGTGGTAAAACTGTGATTGTTTCATCGGGATTTAAATCAGTATAATTCAGAAGTTTTAAAACCCTGTCCTTTGTTGGTGGTATTATTGGGAGTCCATCAGTCATTCTTTTTAAATAAAATTTTTGACTAATTTTTTCAGGATCAGGATCAACAAAGACTTCGACATCGTTTGGATTTGAATTACAAAGTCTATTTTCATCATTTTTTTCTTCAAGCAAACCTTCAATTGAACAGGCGCACACATCATCCGATTGAACAATTTTGTTTTTTTGAACCATTTTCTCTAACCTCAAAAGTTACCTAGGAGTTTTCTAATTAAAGATAGTATTTGCCTGGTTTTATCCTGAATTTCCGATGTTTTGGTTCCTGCGATGGGATGATTTACTGTAACTATGTTCAGGTTTTCTGCTCCATGGGCTTTGGCAAGTTCATGGGAAAAATCTGAAAAACTGGAAGAACATATGGAAATTGTTGGAACACCCAACTTTTCAAGCCGGATTGCATCTAAAATAACCCAGCTAGAACATGAACCACAATCTCCGAGTCCTAAAATTACAACTTCTCCCATAGCAGCAGTTTCCAATTGTTTTTGTGTTGCAGGAGCACCTGCAGGTTTTTTAACCCTGATAACTTCGGTATTTCCTAGATTTTCACCTAAGTACTCTAGGATCACATCTGCTCCGGGTTTCGTATTGTCAAAGAGTGTTAACTTCTTAAAATCAGGATTCACTTTATTTAAATCGATTTTATAATCTCCTGTTTCTGCAACAGGATCCATAACATCCTTCTCTACAACTTTAACTAACATATGCTTTGGTTTTAATAAAACCTTAAAAAAATAGGAAGAATAAAATTCAGTCTTCCAATCTGAATCTTCTTATTACAAGATCTTTATCAAGGGAAAGAACAAATGAAGCGGCTCTAGGGCCCTGTTTTTTACCTGTAATTACCTTGTAAATTGCTTGGAACGCCTTTTGAGGCTTCATATCTAGATCATGGATCACAAGATACATTTCATCGTAAAATTCGTCTGTATCATAATCCTTCTTCTCAAGGAGATCTGCAACTTTCAACAAAAATTCCTTCTGTTCATCATTAATCTCTATCCTTGGAAGTTTCTTTTGAACCTGGAATTTCACAAATTCAGGGGCATATGTTTCAAGCCAGTTTTTCACATGTTCAATTCTTCTGGTAAACCTTTCTAGATCCTTGGTTACCATCTCTTTGAAATCTTTGTCTTCCATTTCCTTTGGAAGTTGCGAATTCTTCTTCAGGATTTCGTAGATTTTGGATGGATCGTTTCCAGCGATTTGATATGCAACTGTTAAAAATCTGTAGGAAGGTTGGAATGGCATCGATTCTTCGAGATTGATTTGGGATGCTTCGTAGATATTTTTTAACTTTTCTCCTTCTTTTTCGGATGTTGGTTCCTCAGCAGAGTAGTAGATACGTTCTACTCTGTCGTACTGCTCAATGAAATCCAAAAAAGGCATGGTTGGATCGAAATCTTTGTGTTTTAATGGTTTATTTCGGAATATGAAATAATTCAAAGTTTCTGGTTCTGCTATTTCTAACCACTGTCCGGGAGTAAAAAAGACCCCATGTGATTTGGACATGGCTTCTCCTTTGAGCGTTATCCATTCGTATGGAACTGGGTAGGGTGCATCGTAACCGTAGATCTCCTTTGATATGATTTTACTCACGTCGTAGGATCCTCCGCTTGCTGCGTGGTCTTTTCCAAATGGTTCACATGTAGTTCCGAAGATTTTCCACCTTGCTGCCCATTCCACTCTCCATGTGAGTTTTCCATCCCCTGATTTTATGTCCATTTCACCTTTATGGCCACATTTACAGCTGTAATAAACAGTGTCTCCTTCGAAGCTGTGGGCGTAGGTGGTGTTAACCCTTCCACATTCACTGCAGATAGGATTGTAGGGTAGCCAGTTATCTTTGAGGGGATGTTCACGATATTTGTTGAATATTTCCCTGATTTTGGGGGCGTTTTCCAGAGCAGTTCTTATGTAATCGTTATAGATCCCATCTTTGTACATTTCAGCTCCAGAATATACTTCTAATTCTATTCCGAAGTTTTCTAGAAGACTTAAAAGTGGTTTTTCAAAATGTTCAACGAAGTTGGAACAGCATCCTTCTGGACATGGAATCTGTGAGTATGGCACACCCAGATATTTTTCATAGGACTCTGGGAGTGGGTATGGAACCTTCCTCAATGGGTCGTGATCATCTGCGATCCAGATGGTTTTAGACTTATCATTAAGTTTTTGAAGGGCCTTTGTGACTGCGTTGGCGATAAATATATCGCAAGAATTTCCAATATGTATTGATCCTGATATTGATGTCCCGCTTGCAATTACATGTTCAGGAACATCTTTTTCATTCAAATCGTCTGCGATCCTTTCGATCCAGTGTTTCAATAAAATCACCTTTACTTTAATTCCTTAAGAAATTTAATGTGAGAACTTGGTTAATTTTTAGTGTTTAACTAATTTATACTCTGAGATTGTATTAGCTCAAAATCAAACAACATAGTCAATGACTAAATAACTAAGTTTAAAAACAAAAAAATTTAAGTCCCTGGATTTGTTATCCAGGAATCTTGGGAAATGGAATGACCCAAAAAATCTTAGGGTTTAATCAAATACATCCTTACTGGCATCATCTAACCATTCATTGACCAGTTTTACTGCGCAGTAACTACCACACATGGTACATGTATCTGGGTCTTCTGGTGGTTTAGCGTCCCTAATTGCCCTTGCATCTGCAGGACAAATTGATGCAGCGTACTGTCCTTCCCAGTCCAGTTTTTTCCTGGCATTTGCCATGACAAGATCTAATTCACCGTTGTGGATACCTTTGGACATGTCTCCAACATAAGCTCCTATTCTACTAGCAATTAAACCTGTTTTAACATCTTCAGGTCCTGGGAGTGCTAGGTGTTCTGCAGGTGTAACATAACATATGAAATCTGCTCCTGCGGATGCTGACTGAGCAGCTCCTATGGATGATACTATGTGGTCGTATGCAGGTGCTATGTCAGTGACTATAGGTCCTAACATGTAAAATGGTGCGTTTTTACACAGTTTTTTCTGTACCATGACGTTGGTGGATATTTCTTTGAGTGGGATGTGGCCTGGACCTTCTACTATGGTCTGAACTCCCCTTTCCCTTGCTCTGTCAACCAGTTCACCAAGAACAATTAACTCCTGAACTTGTGCCCTGTCGGTGGAATCTGCTATTGCACCGGCTCTCATACCGTTAGCAAGGCTTATAACAAAGTCGTATTCTTTAGCAATGTCCAGTACATATTCATAGTCTTTGTAAAGAGGGTTTTCTGTTTCGTTGTGAACCATCCATGCGGACATGAATGCGCCTCCACGACTCACAAGTCCGCCTTCACGGCCCTGTCTTTTGAGCCTTTTAAGGGTTTCCTTGTTTACTGAACAGTGTATAGCCATGAAATCTATACCGTCTTTGGCTTGGGTTTCAATTGCTTTAAATACTGCATCTTCTTCCATGTAAATAGCAGCACCATGTTCCCTTATACATTCAATTGAAGCTTGGTATAACGGTACACTTCCCACTGGAAGATCTGTAATGCTTAGGATCTTTCTTCTTATACCGTCAAGATCTCCACCCACACTCAGTTCCATGAGTGTGTCTGCACCATTTTCCATGGCAATGTTTGCCTTCTCAACTTCCATGTCAATATCATTGATATCTGTTGAGGTACCAATTGTTGCGTTAACTTTGGTTCTGAGGCCTTCTCCAATACCAACAGGTTTAACATCACGTCCAACATTGTTTGGAATAGCAATGGTTCCGTTTGCAACTGATTTGCGTATAAATTCTTCGTCAACGTTTTCAATTTTAGCAACTGCTTTCATTTGCTCTGTTATTATGCCCTTTTTTGCATCATCCATTTGTGTCATAGAATCACCATGTTATTTTTTTTAATTTAACACTGTTCAGAATAGGTTCCGTTCAGTTATTGAGTATTAAAATCATTCTAACGACCAAGTTCGGCTTCATCATCAAAATCTATGATTGTACATTATGCCCCAACATAAAAATAGGTGTTGTTAAAATAATACATGAAACAAAACCGAGGATCATTATGTCGAATGAATACTATTAAGTTACTCTTTTTATATTTTAACCTTTTTATCTGAAACTGAAGAAATAGTGTGACTTAATGAGTCTAAATAAATTTAGGTTGGACAGTTTATTAATATATTAATATATTTAAAGTAAATATTGACCATCATAGTTTAATTTTTTCTGAGATTCAAAAGAAATTAGTGTGTTTATGAAGGTTCCGAATGTTTAATGCCATTTATCCTTCATTCTTGTTTTTACCATGTTTTCATCTGGTACATTTGTTTGACAACCTTCGGCTTCAACAATGAATGATGATACCGATGAAGCAAATTTACCACAGTACTCCAGATCTTCACCATTTAGGTAGGCATTTAAAAATCCGGCCCTGTAGGAGTCTCCTGCCCCTGTAGGGTCAACAGTTTCCCTCAGTATGGCATCGATTCTGATTTCATTCTCGGAGTTTATCCGGCTTCCATCCTTTCCATAGGTCGTTACCACAATTTTCGGCCCGAAATTTCTTAAATCATCGATGTTCATGTTTAAAATTTCCTGGATCCTCTTTATTTCATGATGATTTCCAAAGAGTATATCTGTTATCTTCAAAACATCCTTGAGCTCATCTTCAGAGTACATGTGCAGATCCTGACCCGGGTCAAAGGAGATGAGTTTTCCGGCGTCATGGGCAGCTTCCCCTGATCTGCTGTTGAAACCAGGATCTCCTGTGGCTAAATGAACGGCTTTAACCTTCTCAATCGCTTTGTATGGTACTTCCGAATTTTTAAATTCTGAAGCAGCACCCCAGTAGAAGTAGCTGATCTGGTCGTTATCATTATGAGTCAAAACAAATTCCGTTGGGGTATTTTCATTTTCTATTACTATAATGGATTGGGTGTCTATTACAATATACATCAACTTTATATTGTAATATGAATCAATAAAACCGTCGCCCACAGCAGACACAAGGGAGGTTTTAAGTCCTAATGTGGATGCTACAACTGCAACATTTGCTGCAGCTCCTCCAAAAAGTGTTTTCATCTTGTTAATTGATGTTGAGGAGTTGGCTTCAGGGAATTCCTTAACTTGTATGATGTAATCCAATGCTGTGTGTCCGATTGCTAGTAGATCAGTTTCTTTCAATAAATCACCCGCCATATTTTTATT
>WASR01000240.1 GCA_009712615.1 Methanobacterium sp.
CATTATTACCTCATTTTTTTACCTCTTTTTTATGTAATTAAAATAATTAACCTTCAAATCTATTTTTAAATAATATTAACGCTTAAAAAAATAATAAAGTGTTGGATGTTGAATTTAAAAATTAATTCAACTCCTTGTGGAATATCAAGTACTGGCTGAAATTTTTTTTAGCTGTTACTTATCTCAACGAAGCTTCCAAGTTTTTTAAGGGCCCTTCCAGATTTAACTGTTTCGTATGCCAATTGATAACCCCTTTCTAAACTTTCTGCTTGTCCTGCAATGTAGAGTATGGCAGCTGCATTAACAAGGCACATGTCAAGCTTTGCCCTTTCTTCTATTGTGCTGTTTTTACCAGATAGTACATCCTTCGCCACCTGGATGTTTTCTTCCATGGTTTCAGGGGCCCTTATGAATCTTGACTCTGATCTTGTAACACCGAAATCTTCGGGATAAATGTCTTTAACAGTTACCATACCAATTTCAAGGATGGCTACCCTGGTTTTACCTATGGTTGAAATTTCATCCATGGCAGGATCTCCATTCTCATCAAATCCATGCACAACCATTGCATGTTTAACTCCAAGATTTTTAAGAACATCTGCGATGATTTCCACATATTCCGGGTCGAAAACACCCAATAACTGGATATCTGCATTTGCAGGTGAAGTTAAAGGACCTAATATGTTGAAAACCGTTCTTATTCCAAGCTCCTGTCTGACTGGCATGATCCTTTTCATTGAAGGATGGAAATTTGGGGCGAATATGAAGGAGATTTTACAGGTTTCGATACATCTTTCAACTGCAGATTTATCACAGTTAATGTTCACACCCAGGGCTTCGAGTATATCTGCACCTCCACATTTACTAGTTATGCTTCTGTTCCCGTGTTTTGCTATGGCCACATCGGATGCAGCTGCTATTATTGCGGCCGTGGTGCTTATATTGAATGTTTTAAGCCTGTCACCTCCTGTACCACAGGTGTCAACAAGGGGAAGGTCAGTTTCAGGTGAAACTTCGATGCATAACTCCCTCATGGCCTTTACAAAGCCTGTTATTTCGTCTGCTGTTTCACCCTTCATGGAAAGTGCGGTTAAAAATGCTGCTGTTTTTATTTCTCCATCTTCTCCACTGGTCATTTCCATCATAGAGATGTAGGCTTCATCTTGAGTCAGGTCATTTCCAGATACAACCTTCTTGAGACATTCAGAGATCATTTTGCATCCTCAGATTTTGGTAGATTGTTTAAGTTCACTGCAGAAATTACCAATCTCTTCGAGTGCCTTGTCTTTGTTGTCCAGGTTATCTGTGATGATGTTTATGATGGCGCTGGCAACTATTGCACCGTTGGACCCTGATTTTATGACATCCCTCACGTGTTCAGGTTTTGAAATTCCAAATCCAACGGCAATTGGCAGATCTGTACGATCTTTAACCCTTGTTATGAGGTCAACCGTGCTTGTCTGGATGTCTGATCTTGCACCAGTCACACCCATCACTGCCACAACGTAGAGAAATCCTGATCCGAGTTTAGCTATTTCATCGATCCTCTCGTTTCTTGTTGTCTGCGCAACCATGAATATTTGATTCACACCGTACTTGTCTGCCATTTCAACTGCGGATCCTGCTTCTTCTGGAGGAAGATCTGCTGCAAGAATTCCAGTTACACCTGCTTCACTGGCACGTTTGTAAAATGTTTCTATGCCCTTCTTGTAGATCAGGTTGTAGTAGACAAGGAGTCCTATGGGTATCTGGGTGAATTCACGAATTCTCTCTATGAATTGGAAACATTTTTCTGTGGTCATTCCTGATCCCAATGCACGGATATCTGCCGTTTGTACACTTGGACCATCTGCAACAGGGTCACTGAATGGAAATCCAATTTCAAGTGCATCTGCTCCGTTTTCAACGAATTTTTTTACGATTTCAATTGATGTTTCAAAGTCAGGGTCTCCTGCAACGACAAATGGTATGAATGCACCTTCATTCTTGTTTTTAAGTTCTTCAAACACTTGGTTGTAGGTCATGGTTTTCTTGCTGTTTGGGTTCATACTTCCACCCCCATTTCCTTGGCAACTATGAACATGTCCTTATCTCCCCGTCCAGATAGGTTTATTATGATAGTTTTTCCCTTGTTCTCTTCCATTGATGCGTATTTCTCTGCGTAGGCTACTGCATGTGAACTTTCAAGTGCAGGGATGATTCCCTCGTATTTGGATAGTAGTTCAAATCCTCTGAGTGCTTCTTTGTTGGTTACTGCCACGTAGTTTGCACGTCCTGTTACCTTGAGATGTGCATGTTCCGGTCCCACACCAGGATAATCTAACCCCGCTGAAACTGAATGTGCCTCACTTATTTGACCATCTTGGTTCTGAAGTACGAAGGATAATGAACCATGCAGAATACCTTCTGTACCCTTGCACAGAGTTGCCCCTGTTCTTGGTGTTTCAGTCCCATCACCACCACCTTCCACACCTATGAGTTCCACCTTATCATCATTCATAAATCCTGCAAATATTCCCATGGCATTACTACCTCCACCAACACATGCAATCACTGCATCTGGAAGTTTACCTTCCTTCTCCATGATCTGCCTTCTGGCCTCTTCCCCTATGACGCTCTGGAAGTGTTTGACCATGGTTGGGTAGGGGTGTGGTCCCATTGTTGAACCTATGAGGTAATGTGTGTCCTCCACGTTGGTAATCCAATCCCTGAATGCCTCGTTCACAGCATCTTTAAGTGTTTTTGAACCTGTCTCCACTGGAATAACCTTTCCTCCAGATAGTTCCATCCTGAAAACATTCATCTTCTGTCTTTCAACATCTTCACTACCCATGTAAACCTCGGTGGGAAGTGAAAACAGAGCACCAATAACAGCCGTTGCAATTCCATGCTGTCCAGCGCCAGTTTCTGCTATTAATCTGGTTTTTCCCATGTATTTTGCAAGCAAACCCTGCCCCAGTGTGTTGTTTATCTTATGGGCCCCTGTGTGAAGCATGTCCTCACGCTTCAAGTACACCCTACACCCCAACTTCTTCGACAGATTTTCAGCGAAGTAAAGGTTGGTTGGTCTGCCTGCGAATTCTTTTAAATAAAATTTAAGTTCCTCATTAAATTCAGGATCGTCCTTGTACTTGTAAAAGGCTTCCTCAAGCTCTTCAAGTGCGGGTATGATGAGTTCAGGAACAAATATTCCTCCGTATTTACCAAATTTACCATCTTCCAACATTTTTAATCACTTCCAATAAATTTTAAATTATTTTTTTTTGGTACTTGCTTCTAAATTAAATCTAAATGATATTGTAAACATTTCTAACTCAGTTCCAAGAGTTCTTGGAGTTGCTCTGAATTTTTTATTCCTGGGGCATCTTCAACACCGGAGTTAACATCGACGTAGTCAAACACTTTTTCAAGGACTTCTCTCCTGTTCTTTATTATTGCAGTATTTATTCCACCAGCAAGAAATATTTCAACGTTTTTATCGGCATTTTTTGCAGTTTCAACTGCTTCCAATGCTATTTTCATTGGTATCTGTCTTCCCGTGCCCCCACTTTTACCCATTATTTGATAGTCGAGTACGAGTGCATCACAGCAGAGAGCAAATTCCTCTATTTCCCTCTTCTTTTCTGGTTTGAGTACTGTTTCACAGTCTTTTATTTCTGTTGAATCTTCTGATAGTCCCACTGCCCGGAATATTTTTAGGTGAGCTTCAAATGGGTTTCTTTCGTAATTTTCAATCCACCTGAGATACTTTATCTGGTTGGGTGTGAGGGAATGGAGTTGAATATTTCTTACTCCAGTCTTCTTCATCTTCATCACAACTTCTTCAATATCTGCAGGTTCTAAAACCATGACGGCTTTCTCCTTATTTTTCATGCCAGATATCAGGTTTTTAATTTCCTTTAGACTCAGATTTCTCTTGGACCTGTCAACATTGATGAAGCCCATGAGATCTGCACCCGATTCTTCACATCGGTTTAGATCTTGTGATCTGGTGATTCCACAGACTTTGATCTTCATGTTCTAACAACCTTTAAACCTTTAACAGACTCTATGATATTTTTAGCTGCCATGTACATATCTTCAGTGTTTGCAGTTCCCATGATGGCAGATCCAACAAGTATTGCATCTGCACCATATCCTGCTACTTTTTTTGCATCTTCCGGTCCTTGAACACCACTTTCAGATACCAGTACCACTTCGGGCGGCACTATGTTTGAAAGATTTTGGGTGGTATTAAGATACACATTGAAGTTCTGGAAGTTTCTGTTGTTCACTCCCAGTACATCGGCACCTGCAGCCAGTGAATGTTCAATATCTTCCATGTTTTTGCATTCCACAATGTAGCCGAGTTCAAGCTCTCTGCAGAGTGATATTCCCTGTTTAATATCGGGATAAACATCATTCATTAACAAAACTGCATTTGCTCCGGCCAGTTTTGCCTCGTATATTTGATATTCATCCATTAAGAAGTCTTTCCTTAATATTGGAAGCTCGATGATATTTTGTGCTATCCTAATATTTTCCATGCTTCCATTGAAATAGTTTTCCTCAGTTAAAATTGAAACAGCGCTAGCACCTGCCTTTTTAAAAACTTCGAGAGCATCTTGAATTTTTGAATCAGATATATGTCCCTTGGATGGTGATGCGGGTTTAAATTCACATATTACAGCCACATCCTCATCATGATTAATTGACTCTCTAAAATCTTTTAATGGCTGGTTATATTTTGAGTTACCTTTATCTGAGTCTAATCTGTCCATGAGTGTTTCGAGCGGAACCTGTTTTTTTTGTTCTTCCAGGGTTTTCCTTCTCTTTAGGAGTATTTGAGATATGGAAGGCCGGATCTTCATTGGTTTATCTCCAGGAAATTTTTGAGTATTTGAATTCCATGGTCAGTTCCTACAGATTCAGGATGAAATTGAAGTCCGTATATGGGCTTTTCAACGTGCTTTATCCCCATGATCATGTTATCTTGGGTTCTGGCAGTTACTTCAACACATTCAGGTAGGGTTTCTTCACTGCAGGATAATGAATGATATCTGGCTGCCGGTAGGGGATTTTCAATTCCTCTGAACAATCCACTTCCATCATGAACAATGGAACTTTGTTTACCATGCACAGGTTGGTTTCTCACAATTTCACCACCAAATGCAGCAAAAATACCTTGATGTCCCAGGCAAACTCCAAGTATTGGTATTTCGCCGCCAAGTTCCAGTATAACATCTGTACAGACCCCAAAGTCCCTCTTGTTTCCAGGATTTCCAGGTCCGGGTGATATTACTATGCGGTCTGGTTCAAGTTTCCTTATCTCGTCCAGGTTGAGTTCATCATTTCTAACAACTTTAATGTCTGGATCTAGCTGTCCAATGAGCTGGTAAAGGTTGTAGGTGAATGAATCATAGTTATCAATTATCAGTATCATGTTATCTAACCTCAAAAAATAAGATTTATTTCGGAGTGTTCTCCAGGTTGTTTCCTGATTGGAGTGCTGTTAAAAGTGCTCCAGCCTTGTTTTCTGACTCGTAATACTCTTCTTCAGCAACTGAATCGTAGACAATTCCTGCACCGGCCTGTACTGTTGCGTGGTTTTTATGACACACCATTGTTCTGATGGTTATTGCAAAGTCCGCATTTCCATTGAGTGCGAAGTATCCAACTGCCCCTGCGTATGGTCCCCTTGGTACTTGTTCAAGTTCGTCGATTATTTCCATTGCACGAATTTTAGGTGCTCCACTCAGTGTTCCTGCGGGGAACATGGCTTCAAATGCATCTACTGCATCTTTATCCTTCCTGAGTTTTCCAGTTACATGGGATACTATGTGCTGGACATGGGAAAATTTTTTAACACCCATGTACTCCGGTACAGTGACTGATCCAAATTCACTGACCTTCCCAACATCGTTACGTGCAAGGTCAACCAGCATCAAATGTTCTGCCCTTTCCTTCTCATCCTTTAGAAGTTCAATTTCGAGTTTATCATCTTCAAATTGGGTTTTACCACGTTTTCTTGTTCCTGCTATTGGGAATGATTCTATCATCCTGTTTTCTACTCTGACCAGCATTTCTGGGCTGGATCCAATGATCTCATTTTCACCGAGTTTCAGATGGTACATGTATGGTGATGGATTGATCTTCCTCAAGTTTTCATAGAATGATAGTTTGTTTCCAGATAGTTCGTACTCCCTTGCGTTGGATATTACATCCTGGAAAATTTCACCAGCCTTTATCCTTTCTTTAACATCCAGGATCATGGACTCGAACTCTGCCTTGGTGAAGTAGTGGTTAGTTTCCTTGTAGCTGAGTTCACCAGTAGGAGTTTCTTGTTTGGAAAATTTTTGTACCTCTTCAAACCTGTTTTCACCCAGTGTAACGTACTTACATGTGTTTCGGATTCTGTCGTAGACTATTCCGTCTAAAAATAATCCGAACTCGTAGTCTGGTTTGTTGCCTGGTTTAAGTTCTATTGGTAAGAAGTGTCTTGCAGCTTCGTAGGATACGTATCCCACAAGTCCCCCGCAGAATCCTTTTTTACCATTGTTAGGCCTTATTAATTTTCTTATTTCATCGAATGGATTTTTCACATCAATTTCTTCGGTGTGTCCATCGATATCTACCTCGAGCACGTTTTCCCTGGCCCTTAAGATGGCTGCAGGTTCAAATCCCAGTACTGAAAATCTTGCCATTCCACTGTCGCTTTCCATGGATTCCAGTAGGAAGCTGCTGGAATGATTCGTGTAGAGGTTCTTAAATAGTTCAAATGGAGAATCAGAATTAAGATCTATACTCTTCGGTTCTTTTAGTTTCAAATTGTAATCGCCAAAAACATTCACTGCCTTTCATATTTGTCACCGTATACTAATTTTAAATTACATAATCTGTACAACAATCTATCATCAAAGTACTATTTAAACCTTTAGCGTACATATATGTACATAAATTTATATAGTTGTACAACAAGAATATATGTACAGGTGAAACAATTATGTGGGACAGGATCAAACACAAATTCGAAAAATTTCCAGCCAGAATGGCTGTTGCAAGAAAAATTGTTGAATTAGGCCTTCGTGTCGGAGAAAATGGCAAAATATACTGCGATGACGTTGAAATAAATGATGTTGCGCTGGCAAGATCGGTTAATGTTGACAGAAGAACCATTAAATCCACAGTTGACGTAATTCTGGCAGATCCACAGCTATCAGAAATCTTTCAGAACATCCACCCCGCAGGAACCCTCCTCAAAAATATAGCCAAAAATTTGGGCTTCGGAGTGGTTGAAATAGAAGCAGAAGCCGGAAACGCTGGAATTATCGCAAGATCAACCGAACTAATTTCAATAGAAGGTTTGAGTATTAGACAGGCACATGCGGGCGATCCTGAACTGGAAGAACATCCAAAATTAACTATAATCACTGAAAAACCTGTTAAAGGCAACCTTATCAACGAATTTTTGAAGATTCCCGGAGTTAAGAGGGTTTCAATCTATTAAAATAAAATTTGCAAAAAGGAAAGATGGTTTCTAATTCACCATTCTCAGACATTATGTTCTCTGAGTAGGATCAAATCATATCTGAGTCCAATACGTGAAACCCACCATATAACAAAAATTAGTAACTGTAAAATAAAAAAAATATTGATTATTTAGTTGTTGTTCCTTTCTTTGTCTTCTTCATCTAGAGCTTCTAAAAGCAGATCCCATGCTTCGAGTGACTCTTTAGCTTCCTGTTCTGATAAAACTTCTATGGCGTATCCCGAGTGAACAAGAACATGTGTACCTATTTCTTGATCTCCAACTAAATCCAATTTGGCACTCTGTTTAACTCCGCCAAAATCAACTGTAGCCACGTTATCTGTGATATCTACAATCCTTGCTGGTGCTGCAATACACATACCTATCTCCTCCTCAAATAAAATTTATTTAATGTGTTCCGTTCCCAAATCCAAATAAGTTTAAGAACGCTGCACTATACTATAATCATTAAGATTTCAGTTACTGTAATATAGTTTTTTTACCTTATAAACTATTCTGGAGGAAAGAAGTTATGAAGCTGGTTGTAATCGGTGGGGGATCTGCAGGAAGAACAGCATCAATCGAAGCTGCAGAACTCGGAGCAGAGGTAACATTAATAGAAACAAACAAAATAGGTGGAAAATGCCTTAACCAAGGATGTATGGTTGTTTGTGGATTAAATGATGTTGTGAAACATGTTCAGGCCAATCAAAGATTTAAAGAATTTGGCATCGCAGATTCAAACCCCAATATAAACTTTGAAAAGGTTGCAGAAGGAATAAAAAATACAACAACTAAAATAAGGGGGATTTTGACCCATGAAACAGAGAAGGCAGGAGTAAACATTGTAATGGGAACTGCTAAGATTGAAGATGGCTACGTCAGGGTCAATGAAACAGATTACCCCTACGATAAATTGATTGTAGCAACAGGTTCCTATCCATTTATTCCAAATCTTAAGGGGAAAGAATATGCCAAAACCTACAAGGAAATGCTGGACTACACCGCAGTGCCGGAAAATCTCATAGTGGTCGGCAGTGGCACCATAGCAACAGAAATTGCAGGTATATTCTCAGGATTAGGTTCAAATGTTCACATGCTCTGCAGGGGAACCTTCCTCAAAGAAGTTGATGAAGACATAAGAAATTACATCGCAGACATCCTGATTAAGGACGTTGAAATACATGAACATGTTGATGTGGAGGAGATCCATGAAGATGGTGTCTCAACCAACAATGGTGAGTTTAAAGGCGATGTATTCCTTGCTGTTGGAATGATACCCAACTCCCAAGCAGTCAGTGAACTGGTTGATACAGGAAAAAAGGGTGAAATAATCGTGAACCAAAGGATGGAAACCAGCCATGAAAATATCTACGCTGCAGGCGATGTAGTGGGCGGAATTGGAACCACTCCTGTGGCAAGGATGGAAGGAATTGTTGCAGCTAGAAATGCCTGTGGAATCGCAGCAGAAGTAGATTACAGATTTATACCATCATCAATAACACTCCGCCACGATGTTAGTTATATTAACACTGGCGAAGAGGGTGTTGAGGCACATATACCTGGATCTGGTGGGCCTGGCGCGTTTTGGGATGTTCTTAATCGTGAAACAGGCATGAGTAAGATGAGTGTTGATCTGGAAACTGGTGAAATTAAAAGCATCTCATCCATATCTCCTTCAGCAAGAACAGTGCTGGCCTACATGTCCAAGTTCATGAGGGATGGATCTAAAACACAGGATTTTGAGAATTTTGTTGAAACACACCCATCAACAGATGCAGTTTACAAGTTAACAAGATTTTTCGCAGGACATGAAGAGGAGGGTAAATAAAAATGAAGAAGATCGTAGATGAAGGAAATAATGTTCCAATTAAAACATTCAAGGAAGTTACAGAGTTTCATGGACATGTGTGTCCAGGTTCGGCAATAGGATACAAAGCAGCTGAAGCAGGTTTAAATGAGCTTGAATCATCAGCCTCTTCCGATGAAGAGATCGTAGCAATTGTTGAAAATGACAGCTGCGCAGTCGATGCAATACAGGTTGTTACAGGCTGCACATTTGGAAAGGGAAATTTAATATTTCTAGACCATGGAAAACAGGTTTACACATTTTACAACAGACAAAGCAAAGATGGTGTGAGAGTTGCACTTAAGGATTCCTTCAGTGTGGATCTCCTGGCACCAAAATTAAACCAGTTAAGGGCAAAGGTTCATGCTGGAAATGCCACAGACCCTGAAAAGGAAGATCTAAAGAACATGGTCCATGATGTTGCAAACGAAATACTGGAAATACCCTACAAAAACATGTTCGAAGTTGAACATGTTAAGATGGAAGCACCCTCCAAGGCCAAACTTTTCAAATCTGTTAAATGTTCCAAATGTGGTGAAATGGTTTCAGAAAACAGAACAGAAATATTAAACGGCGAAGTTGTATGTATACCCTGTTTCAAAGATTAGAAACTGATAAAAAAAGTTAAATTAATCATCTTTACATGGATGATTCCAGTGTTTAACCCTATTTGGAGTTAATATCTCCTTCTTTTTATGAACAAGAAATAAATAACTGCAGCAATTAGAAGTAAAACTATTATTCCCAGTCCAAAAAGACCAAAAAATCCAATTAATCCCAGTTTCCCAAGAAATCCAATTTTTCCCACGGATGCTGCCTTCCCAACTGATCCTACTTTTGCAACTCCCATTCCCTTAAGCATAGGTACCATCATTATTAAACACCCTTAAAATAGATTGTTTTAACGCATGTACTTATCATAATGCATTCTCCCAATGTTGAATGTTATCACTCCTCCCAGAGCTGCTAATCGTTGCCATAGCTCAAGTGGTGCTACTATTAGGAAATATAGTAAAGCTATGCCCACTGCACTGTGTGTTGCAATGTTCTTCCAATCCTTCAAGTAATCCAATATCCTACTCATAAATATCACCTTTTAAATTCAAAGTTTTCTTAATAATTAAAATATAAATCCAAGTGAAAGAATTTAAATTTATTTAGTTATAAAGTTGTTATACTCATTTTTTTAGTTAATCTGCTTTTGAAGAAGCTGGTCAACCTGCACGTTTGCTGATGATGCCTGCAATCTTGTCTGATGACTCAAGTACATCCCTTCCATATTCCATTGCTGTTTGTTTCATTGTAGACATGTTTAAAAATGCTTCTTCAATCACCTGGTCTAAATTTTCAAGTTCACTCTCAAGCACCGCTCCCTCAAAAACCGCCGCCAGATTGTGGTAACGTCCATATTTAACTCCCAACAGGGCAACTACAGGAATGCCCCACGCCATTGCCTCGTGTATCATCATCCCATCATCTGTCACAACTGCAATATCAACCACCTTGTAAAGATCCTTGATCCAGTCGATGTAGCCCAGATTTATCAGGTTGGGGTTTTCAAGGTAGCTTTCGTACTCATCTTCCAGTGGATGGCCCACCACAACGAGGTTCGGTTTCAAATTTTTATCTCCAAGCTTTGAAGCTGCCTTGGCCATTTTCTCAAATAGTGTTGAACCAGATGATAGTAGTATGGTCGGCAGATTTTCATCAAAATTATCTGGAAGGTTTTTGAGTGCATTTTCCCTGTCACCCACCACAATATCAGGACTCACAGGGGAGTATGCCTTGTGTATTGTTTCATTGTTTAAATCCATCTGGAAAAGGTTGGACTCTGGTAGCACGACAGTTGTGGTTATCTTGGTACATACCTTTGCATCTGCAGGTGTTATTAAAACTCCGACAGACGGTACCTTGGCAATCTTTGCACCCAGACAACCTACAACAGCACCTCCACCAATTACTCCCACAACCACATCTGGTTTAATTTTTCTGCATAGGTTGGCTGTTTTAATTGCCGCTTTCATTGTTTTAAACCCTGCATTAATCAGGGTTTTTTTGGTGGCTGCATGTCCACCTGCCTGTGGAATGCTTGTTTTGTGCCATTCAATTCCATGTTTTTTAAATAGTAAACCTGGTGCAGTTGGATCCAGTGCAAATTCACACTGGAAACCGTATTTCTCCAGTGCCTTTGCAATATTTAGTGCTGTTACAGCATCTCCTCCAATTCCCCTTCCTGTAACCACGAACAACGCTTTCATATAAATCTCCTTGATAAAATGTTAATTTGAATCTCAATTAAACCTATTAATGGGGTTAATCTGTTTTTAAAACCAGTACAAATTTTTATATTTTAAATATTACCATCCCAATTTTCATTAAATTTCCAGTTCTTATTTGGTTCATATCTTTCAATCTGATCCTTTATAATTGTTTAGAGTATCTGGATAGGTAAGACTATAATAT
>WASR01000339.1 GCA_009712615.1 Methanobacterium sp.
TCCCTTTCATGAGTGCCATATGGGCGGTCTGCAGGTGTAGTCATGGTTTCAAACACTATCTGGCACACTCTCTGTCCAGTGTAAAGTGCCACCGGCATTTTTCCAATATTAGATATTTCTAGTGTTATTTTACCACGAAATCCTGGATCTATGTAACCTGCAGTGACGTGCATGGTTATACCCAGCCTACCCATTGAAGAACGACCCTCAACACGTGCAACTAAATTATCAGGTAATTCAATGGTTTCATAAGTTGTTGCAAGGGCAAATTCTCCGGGATGAATTATGAAAGGTTCACCATCATCAATGTAGAATGACTCCATGTAGGATTCAATATCTGACTCATCCATTGGATCGATGCATGGCTTTCGTATAATCTTAAATCCTTTAAATTCATTTCCTATCCTCAAATCTACAGAAGATGGTTGAATCTGTCTTTCAGGTTCTTTCAACGGATTAATAACGATCTTTCCAGATTGAATATGTTTTTTTATATCTTTGTCACTTAGAATGGCCATTTATTGCCCTCTTTCCTTTTTTTATGATCTTGATTTTATGTTTAACCATGATTATATTTTTACTGTTTGGTGGGTTAAGAAACCCTCAACAATATTCCATACACTTGGCTGTTATTCACCAGAAATTAATATGGTAACAGGATTCTCATGTAACTGTTACATTGCAGTAAGAAATATAACTGATTATTAATTCTGTGAAATGTGTATATACACAATATTCATTTTTCCTTTGTCCGGATGTTGATCCTTCGCAGAGTTCCCTTGAGTGTATGAGCTTCCCTACCTGTTATAAATGCACGTTGAATTATTCTATCAAAAACCAGTGATGCATTTTTAGTTTTGTGTTCAGGATAACCAAGTTTAACTATTATCTCATCCATAATCGCGGTTAAACTACTTTTTTCATCGGCTGACGCAGGCTTTAAAGTGTCTACTGGGTAGGATTTTTCCTTCTTAAAAAGTTCATAGAATATTATGGCTGCTGCATGGGTTACATTCATGATGGGATAATCTTCATGGGTCGGAATACTCACAATAACATCACAGAGTGATATCTCTTGATTTGAAAGTCCATTTCCCTCACGCCCAAAGAGCAAACAAACATTTCCCCCATAATTAATTGAGTCTGAAAGGGTTTCAGGAGTAACAGCGATCTTAGATAAATTGTAACTTCCGCCAGCATTTCCAGTTGTAGCAACTGCAGTACTGATATCTGCTTTTTCTAAAAACTCTTCTAGTGTTTCATATATTTCACAGTTACTAACAACATCCCTTGCATGCATGGCCTGATAATAACTTTCATTTTTAAGCTCACATGGATTAATAAGCACCAACTTGGTGAGTCCAAAATTTTTCATTGTACGGGCAAGAAAGCCTATGTTACCTGGTGATTCTGGTTCTACAAAAACTACGTATATCATTCAAATCCAATCCTAACCCTAATTCTCTATTCATAAGCTTTTTCAAGTAGTTTAAGAATGTTCATGGCCTTTACATCAGTTAAACCTTCTCTATCTAGAGAGTCTTGGATATTATACTCACAAAATGGACATATGGTAATGACGGCATCAACATCGAGTTTTTCTACCATTTTAACTTTCTTACTACCCAGGCCCGCTGCAATTTCTGGCTTTCCAGATCTTACCCCGCCACCAGCACCACAGCATTGATCTGGAACTTCCATCTCCACAAATTCCACACCTTTAATTTTGTTAAGTACTTCCCGTGGTTCTTTAGAAATTCCCTGACCCCTAACAAGGTGACATGGGTCATGATAACACACCTTCATGTTAACAGGTTTCATGCCGTCGGTTTCCAATTTATCAGCTAAAAATTCACTTATATCCTTGACATTCAAATTAATACCTGCCTTTGGATAGTCATTTTTGAGGGTGGAACCACAGCCTGCACAGACAGTAACAATTGTGTCGTAGTCTTTTAATGCTTCATAATTTCTTTTTGCTATTTCTGGGAATATTTCAGTCTGTCCAGTTCTAAGCAAAGGTGATCCACAGCAGATCTGACCATCCGGCACAATAACATCGATATTATTTGCTTCCATGACCTTAAGGAGGGCCACTGCAATTTCTGGAAGTTTATAATCGACCATACAACCCGTAAACAGTGCAATTTTATGTTTAGAACCATTGTTTACATTTTTCTGAGTTTTTACAAAACCCTCTGGGAATTCTCCTGTTCCAGCTGGTTCAACTGATCTTCCTGTCTTTTTGATCTGTTCTAAAATTGTTTTGTGGGCAGGTAAGGGTCCTATATTTTCCTGCACTGAAATTTCTCTGAGTTTTTCAATAGCAGATCCAAAGGTGTTTATCTCCTTTGGACACACCTCCTTACATTTACCACATGATGTACATGTGTAAAGTCCCTCATCAAAACCTTCAGCAGCTCGATCTGCACAGTCCCTTGGATCGAGGGCGAATTTAGAGATGTAACGCATGAAGTATGGGCCTGCAAATTCTTCTGTTTCCTTGACAACAGGGCAGGCAGAGAGACAGGACAGACATTCTATGCAGCTTCGAATTTTTTTGGTATCTGCATAGTCCTGGGGGAACATGATCTGAGGACATTCTTCTACACTACAGTCACCTTCAACAAAAAGATCCATGTTTGTGACTTTGTTGTCGTACTTCGATCTATCCACCACCAGATCCTTTATAACCTCAAAATCGAGGGGCTCTATAACAGCACCATCTTCTATCTCTGCTTTACATGCTAAAACAATCTTATTGTTCATTTTCAGAGCGCAGGATCCACACTGCCCGGCCCTACACGAATATCTGTATGCAATATCTGCATCGTACCTGGTGTTGATCTGGTTTAGGGCGTCGAGGATCTTCATTTTATCTGATTCCTCAACATCATAAACTTCGAAGTAGGGTTCCTTCCCTGTTTGAGGATTTTGTCTTAGAATTTTAACCTTTATCATTTTATCACTTCAGTGGTTAGGATGGTTTTTTCACTCAATCTTTCTCTAATGTAAAGTGGAACATATGAAAAAAATAATAATCTATATATCGCTACTTACAATGATGTAGATCAATATAACGTACATTATAATTAATGTTTTTTGTCAGTGTATGGCCATTTATTTTTAAGCCTGACACAGTATATTCCAATCTTCAACTAGATTCTATTTGTGAGTAAATTTAGAATTAACATTATTTTATTTCGTAATTTGCAGTTTTAGTAGTTATTCGAGGCTTTCAAGACACTTCTTTAGGCAGATCCAGTAAACTGTAAGTTCATTCTCAATTTCCTTGTAGTCAGGATATTTGAATGCAATTATGTTCCAGAATGTCTTGTTATGGCTCATCTCAACTAGGTGTGCTACTTCGTGATAAACAACATATTCTATGAGTGAGCTTGGAAGAAATCTTAAATATTTGTTGATATTCAGATTTTTCTTCGAACTGCAACTACCCCACCTAGATCTCATCTTCTTAAAGAATACCCTGTTAAAATCCACACCCAAATCGTTGGTAAATTCCAGTATCAATTCTTTTACCATGGTTTTAAATTCATCTTCATCCAGATCAAGGTTTAACTTCCTTTTCTCAGCTTCATTTTGCAACTGTTTTATGTGAATAACCTTATTGTAAATCCAATTTTCATGATTCCTAATGATTTCAGTGGTGTTAAAATGGTTTATGGGCATTATAAGCCTAATTTTATCTGTTTTAATTTCGAGACGTGCATTTTTCACTTTTCTGTGGATGACTTCATACTCCACTTCAATGTCGTTGATCAGGGCTTTTTCAATCATGTTATTCCAAACTTTTTAATAATAATCACGGGATAAACAAAAAAACAAATCAAAGATTTTCAGGCTAACACCTTAAAATAGTAATATGGCAAAATACTATAAATGTGTTCGTAACTAAAATGTGTTTTGATTAATAGGGATAAAATATAAAATTTCTATTTACTAATGTTACATGCCCAGTAAAGGGCTTAGAACAGTAATCTGTTTATAAATGATTTAACACCATTGTTCAAATTTATATGGAAATGAGTTAGAGTCTATAGGAATTTTGATAGATTTTTTATGTGTTAAAGTGGTTATTATGAATCTTAAAGAAGTTTTAACGGCGGAAGAAAATCAGAAATTGTTCCTGCTGGGTAATGAAGCAGCTGTACGGGGTGCTCTTGAGGCGGGAGTGGGTCTTGCATCCACATATCCTGGAACTCCTTCATCAGAAATAGGGGATGTTTTTTCTAAACTTGCAGAAGATGCGGGAATATATTTTGAATTTTCCACCAATGAAAAAGTTGCTCTCGAAGTAGCGGCAAGCGCAGCAGCATCTGGGGTGCGTTCATTCACCTTTATGAAGCATGTGGGAGTTAATGTGGCATCGGACTCCCTCATGAGCGCAGTGTACACAGGAGTTGAGGGGGGCATGGTGATCCTTTCAGCAGATGATCCATCCATGTTTTCATCACAAAATGAACAGGACAACAGGCACTATGCCAGACTTGCCAACATGCCAATGGTTGAACCTTCAAATCCTGAAGAAATTCGTCAATTAATGGGCTTTAGCTACGAACTGTCCGAACAATTTAAACTGCCTGTTCTCATGAGAACCACAACGAGGGTTTCCCACATGAGGGGTGTTGTTGAAACTGGAAAATTGGTACCAGGTAAAACCAAGGGCTTTTTCAAGAGGGATCCCAAGAGATTCGTACCAGTACCTGCCACTGCCATGATCATGCACAAGAATTTGGTCCGAAAAATGGAGGAACTAAGGAAACTCAGCAACTCCTATGAATTAAACAAGATTTATAGAAGAAACGGAAAAGTGGGCATAGTAACCAGTGGAGGAGCATTTAACTATGTAATGGATGCAGTACAAGGAAATAATCTGAATGTGGATGTTTTTAAGGTAACTCTAACATATCCATTCCCAGATGAACTTTTACTTGAATTCATAAAGGATCTGGACGCTGTGATTGTTGTTGAAGAAGTTGATCCAATAATGGAAAAAGAGGTACTTTCCATTTTAGGTAAAAATGGAATTAAAATGGCAGTACATGGAAAACTAGACCAATCATTGCCTTTGATATATGAATACACACCTAATATTGTCATGGACATGTTAGAAACAGTTCTAAATCAAGAAATTAAGAAAAATCAGGTTTTAAACTCGGATCTTTCCATTCCTGAAAGACCTCCAACCTTGTGTCCTGGATGTCCACACAGATCAGTGTACTACACTGTCAAAGATGCTGTGAATTCTTTGGAATTAAATGATGTGATTTATCCCACAGATATTGGATGTTACACCCTTGGTATCACATCGCCCTACGATGCAGCAGATTATCTACTCTCCATGGGTTCTTCCATAGGTACAAGCTGTGGATTTTCAAAGGCAACCAACCAAAATGTGGTTTGTTTTATTGGAGACTCTACTTTTTTCCATGCAGGTATCCCACCACTGATAAATGCTGTTCACAACAAAGACAGATTTGTGCTGGTTATTCTAGATAACAGGACAACTGCAATGACTGGAGGTCAACCACATCCAGGATTATCTGTGGATGGTATGGGATGGGAAGCTCCTGAAGTCTCAATTGATGCAATTGTTGAAGCAACAGGAGTCAAGTACCTCAGAAAAATCAATCCAATGAACATTAAAAAATCCAAGGAAATATTCATGGAAGCACTGGAATTTGATGGTGTGGCAGTTGTTATATCCCAACATCCCTGCATGCTTACAAAGGGAAGACGTTCAAGTAAGGCTGAACTCGCAGTTAAGCAAGAAAAATGTGATGCATGCGCTGTGTGCCTAGAAAAACTTGCATGCACTGCAATATACAAAGATGAAGAAGGTAAGGTAAGTATAGATCCTAAGCTTTGCAATGGGTGCAATGTTTGTGTACAGGTCTGTCCAGAGAGGGCAATAGGGGTTAAGAAATAATTTTTCTTGATACGGTAAAAAATAATAGTTTGGAAGGTTTTACAAATGAAGTCATACAGTATTTATATTTCAGGTGTTGGTGGGCAGGGAATCATTAAAACTTCGACTGTGATGGGAGAAGCAGCAATGAAAACTGGTCTTCCAGTTGTGATGAGTGAAGTGCATGGAATGGCACAGAGGGGAGGCAGTGTTTCAACTGAACTTAAAATTGGTGATAATTACAGTCCCATCATCGAGCTGGGATCAGCAGATCTACTGATCTCATTTGAACCTGTAGAAGCATTAAGGGCAGTTCCTAAAATAAGTAAGGAAACATACATAATTTTAAACACGAATCCGATCTATCCATTCAATCTGAGCGAATCAGGAGAATCATATCCTGATGTGCAAAATGTGCTGACTGAATTGAATAATAAGGCCAAACAGGTCTATGCACTTGATGCTGATAAAATTGCGAGGGAATCTGGACATTCTCTGTCCATGAACATGGTGATGTTGGGGGCAGCCACCGCAGTTGAAGGATTTCCCATAGAAAAAGAAACCATACTAAATTCAATGAAGGCCAATTTGCCTGGAAAGAGTTTAGAAATTAATTTAAAAGCATTTAATACTGGATTCAATTTTGTTAAGTCTAGTTAACCATTAATTAATTTTTTTTTATTTAAGCTAAAATTAATTAATTCTATAAAAAAGGAATTTAATGGTCTCTTTAAAGACCATATATTTCATTTGATGTTATAATTTCTGCTCCCCCGTCTAAAAGGGCTTTGATTCCAGAATCAATATTTTCAGGGTGGAGTAAAACTATTGCCATCTCATTTTTTTGTTCAACAAATGCGTAGAGATAATCCAGGTTGATATTTTGCCCATCTAGAATTCCGAGTATTTCACCCAGTCCTCCAGGATGATCAGGCATCCTCACTGCTATTACTTCACCGAGTTTAACAATGAAATTATTTTCTTCCAACAACTTCTTGGCCCTGTCAGGTTCTGGAACTATGAGTCTTAAAATTCCGAAGTCAGATGTATCTGCAATGGACAGTGCACGAATGTTAATTCCACCGGTTTCAAGCACATCCAGTGCATTTTTCATTCTACCCTTACGATTTTCCAAAAATATTGACAGCTGTTTTACTTTCATTTTCATACCTCAACCCTAACTATATTATTTTAAAGAGTTCTTTTATCTATTACTCGCACGGCTTTACCTTCACTTCTAGGTATTGTTTTTGGTTCAACAAGGGTTACTTTAACCCTTAGTCCTATTTCGTTGTGTATGTACTGTTCTATTTTTTGTCTGATACCTACAAGTTCCTTTATTTCATCTGAAAACAAGTCTTCGGAAGCTTCAACCCTTACTTCCATTTCATCCATTAGATGTGGCCTGGTTACAATGATCTGATAGTGTGGTTCGACTCCATCAATTCTTAAGAGGGCCTTTTCAATTTGGGATGGGAAGACAGAAACTCCTCTAATTTTCATCATATCATCTGTACGTCCTTTAACTCGTTCCATTTTTACCAAGGTTCTCCCACATTCACATGTATCCCTTGTAAGTTTTGTAACATCTTTGGTTCTGAAACGCAACAGTGGAGTACCTTCACGTGTTAATGTTGTGAGTACCAATTCACCCTTTTCACCGTCTTCAAGTGTTTCAAAGGTTTCAGGGTCTATGATCTCTGGATAAAAATGATCTTCGAAGATATGCAGTCCGTCTTGTGCACTACATTCAAGACCCACTCCGGGCCCCATGATCTCAGTCAGTCCATAGATGTTGTATGCAGGTGCATTAAATCTTTTTTCTATTTCTTTTCGCATTTCTTCGGTCCACATTTCTGCACCAAATCCTATGGCTTTGAAATCCATATCTTCGGTGTTCAGGCCTTCAGCTTTAATTTCTTCGGCTAAATACAGGCCGTAGGATGGGGTGAATATCATGACTGTGGTTCCGAAGTCCTGCATTATTTCTATCTGCCTTTTTGTCTGTCCTGTTGAGATTGGAATGACAGTTGCACCAATCTTCTGAGCACCGTAGTGCACTCCAAAACCACCTGTGAACAAGCCATATCCATGAGTATTTTGGATGATGTCTTCATCATCAACACCAGCCATTGTGAGTCCTCTGGCCATTACTTCACTCCATATTTCAAGATCACCCCTGGTGTACCCTGACACTGTAGGTTTTCCAGTAGTTCCTGATGATGTATGAACCTCCACTATCTCCTTTTTAGGCACAGCAAACATTTCAAATGGATAAGCATCTCTTAAATCATCTTTAGTTGTAAATGGAAGCTTCTCGATATCTTTGAGAGTTTTAATGTCTTCAGGTTTGATTGGTATTTCATCCAATCGTTTTCTGTAGTAAGGAACATTTTCATATGCGTACTTAACGATTGCCTGTAATTTTTCTAGTTGTAACTTTTTTCTCTCATCATCGGACATGCATTCTACTTGTTTATTCCAGATCATAGTTATCCCCAACTCATAAACGTCCAATCCTGTTTTATTAAACTGCTAGTTTTAAAATGAATAATATATCAGCTTCTGCTTGAATAATTTCATGTTTCAAAATTTAATTGAAGGGTTTTATAAAATTTACCATAATGATCTCAAAATTTAAATTTTTTTATAAAAATTTCATAATAGATTCTGTTCGAGTGTCTAGTATAATTAATTGTTCAATATTTGCGGGGACAGTTCCATACAGATTTATATAAAATGATTTCACTAAACCTTATTCTGTAATAAAAAAATTCATAATTTCTAGTTTAATCATGTTGCCAGTTACTATCTATCAATTTCGATAATTGCAATCAATGATTTACAGATATAAAATAAGAGGAGGGGTAAGATGGATATTTTAATATTGAGTATTGTTGTACTGATTTACCTCCTTATGGTGGGATACGTAGGTTACGTAGCCTGGAAGCGAACCAAGAGTTCGGAGGATTACTTGGTTGCTGGGAGAAACACCCACCCCTACATAATGGCCTTAAGTTACGGTGCTACGTTTATAAGCACTGCAGCCATAGTAGGTTTCGGAGGAGTTGCAGCTAACTATGGTATGGGAATACTGTGGTTGGTCTTTTTAAACATAATTGTTGGAATTTTCATAGCTTTCGTATTCTTCGGAAAGAGAACCCGTAAAATAGGTCATAATTTAGGGGCACTAACATTTCCAGAATTCCTTTCTAAACGTTTCAACAGTAAATTTATACAGTACTATGCTGGAGGGGTCATATTTGTAGGAATGCCGCTTTATGCATCGGTGGTATTAATTGGTATGGCAAGGTTTGTTGAATCTACACTCCATGTAAACTATTACTTTGCACTCATTGCAATGGCAATAATTGTTGCTGTCTATGTTGTGTTTGGTGGAATACGGGGTGTGATGTACACGGATGCCCTTCAAGGCACAATAATGTTTTTTGGTATGATAATTCTGCTTGGTGCTACTTACTGGATGTTGGGTGGAGTTATTGAGGCAAACACAGCCTTATCCAACCTAGTAAATATCGTTCCACACAGTGCAACAGCACAAGCTGTGGCCACAGGATTCACAGGCTGGACATCCATGCCAGTGGCTGGAAGCCCATTTTGGTGGACATTAATATCAAGTTTAATTCTGGGAGTGGGTATTGGAGCACTTTCACAACCACAACTCGTTGTTAGATTCATGACAGTAAAGTCCAACAAAGAACTAAACAGGGCAGTTTTAGTTGGTGGAATATTCATATTTGTGATGACCTTTTCAGCATACGTGGTTGGATCTCTTTCAAATGTGTACTTCTTCCAACACACCGGACAAACTGCTGTACAGGCAGCTGGAGGAAACTTGGACACCGTGATTCCGACCTTTATAGCGGCAGCATTCCCATTATGGTTTGCATACATATTCATGATCACGCTGCTTTCAGCTGCAATGAGCACACTATCTGCTCAGTTCCATGTTCAGGGAACAGCATTGGGAAGGGATATCTATGAAACTGTCACTGGAAGAAAGGGAGATTCGACTGTGATGGTTGCAAGGGCAGGAATAGTAGTGGCTGTGGTTATAGCTGTTATTTTAGGATTTATATTGCCTGCTAGCATTATTGCTGTCGGAACTTCCATGTGGTTTGGTGTTACTGCAGCTGCATTCCTATCGATATATGTTGGGGCAATTTACTGGAAGAGAATAAATAGGGAAGGAGCAATTGCAGGATTAGTAGCAGGTTCAGTTGCAAGTTTGTTCTGGATATTGTTCGGATTTAAAAAATCTGCAGAAGCAGTCGGTATTTCTAAGGCTTTAACTGGACATTCTGTGATTGTTACATCCATGCCATGGCCGACAGTTGATCCAATTATCATTGCACTGCCTATAGCAATTGTTGTGACTATAATTGTTACCTACCTGACCAAACCTCCGGAAAAAGAGTTTGTGGATAAAATATTTGAGGGAGTAGGTGGTAAGTAATATCAACCACAACTCCTAATTTATTTTTAGAAAAATGAAAATCAAAAACTACCAACTAAAAAGAAGTTCATATGAAAGCTGGGAGACTATTTTTAATAATCCAGCCCCTATAGAAGTGCAGACTTACCAGACAGGTTCTGTTTTGATAGAATTAGATGGAACATTCAATCCAAATCATTTAAAATCCCCTAGAATCTATGGTACAGTGGAAGTTCCAATATTGTCTCATTTTTTATCGCACAAAAAACTTGGCAATTTCCTCCTGGATGCAGGACTCGACAAAAGTTACTACCTTGATCCCTACGGAGGGGTGGAAACACCACAGAAAGAGGAGTATATTCAGGATAAAAATCAAAATATTGGATATCAACTTGGTGACAATGCATCTAAATTAAAAGCTGTATTTTTAAGTCATATGCATCCAGATCATATCGCAGGAATTAGAGATCTTCCAAAAGACATCCCTGTAATAGTGGGGAAGGGCGAAATAGAAGATTACGAACCAGATCTCTACGGTGATTTTTTGAAGGATGTTGAAACTGTCTGTGAAATTGATTTCCAGGATTCTGATACAATTTCTCCATTCTCTAAATGTGCAGATCTACTGGGTGATGGGTCTCTTTGGGCCATCAGCACACCAGGCCATACAAGGGGGCACATGTCATTCATAGTAAACGGATTAATGGGCCCTAAATTGCTTACAATGGATGTTGCATTCATCCAGGAAAATATATCCTATGGAGTTGCACCATCAGACTACACATTGAATGTGGAAGAAGCTCAAAGAAGTTTGGACATGCTCATCCAGTTTATTAGGCTTTTTAGAGGAATTGAAGTAACAGCTGGACATGCATTCCCCTAATAAATGTTTTTTATATTTTTTAGGGTACTAAACTTAAAAAAAAGAATGGGCTATAATTTATTTTTTTAGTAAATCCAGAATTACACGTGCAGTTGTCTTGAGTCGGGGCCTGTGACTCTGATCACGATCATCATATGTTCCGGCGTTGAAAAGTGGATATCTTTGATAAATACCTCTGGAACAATCAGATCACTGATTGCACCCTTGGTCATTCTTCCAAAACTGACAGGTTCTTTAACAACTGACAAAATTTATCACCTCAGAATGTATTACAGAATATGTTACATTGTTTGATCTATTTTTCATTTAATTTTTGTGAATTTAGGATAAAAA
>WASR01000268.1:0-3778 GCA_009712615.1 Methanobacterium sp.
AAAATCAGCCCCGACCTTATTTTATTGGACATAGTTCTCAAGGGAGAGCTCGATGGAATAAATGCAGCTCAAAAAATTCAAGAACTCAACATACCAGTCATATTTTTAACTGCACACTCTGATGATGAAGCAGTTGAAAGAGCTAAGGAAACCGAGCCGTACGGCTACCTTGTCAAACCATACGACCCAGTTGATCTTAAAAATACCGTGGAGTTTGCAATTTACAAACATGCCATGTATGAAAAACTAAAGAAAAGCGAAAAGAAGTACAGAAATATCATTGAAAATCTTCAAGATGCTTATATTCGTGCAGATAATGGAGGAACCATTATTATGGCAAGTCCATCTGCAGCTCGTATGTTCAAATACAGCTCACCGGATGAGATGATTGGACAATCCGTATTAAATATTTACAATGACCCTGATACAAGGAATTTAATGCTTGAAAAATTGAATAAACATTTAAAACTTGAAGGCTATGAATTTGAAGGTTTAAGGAAAGATGGCACCACATTTTGGTTATCAATGAATTCACAGCCTTACCATGATCAAGACAAGATCATGGGTGTTGAAAGCTTTTTAAGGGACATCACAGAATCCAAAGAATCTGAAAAAAATATCCAAAAGCTTTACAGACTCTACGCCACATTAAGCCAGATAAACCAGGCAGTGGTCAGGATCAAGGATCAGGAATCTTTTTTCAAGATCATATGTAATGTTTGCGTTGAATTTGGAAAATTTAAAATGGCATGGATAGGATCTGTGGATGAAACCACAGGTAAGGTAACACCAATTGAGCATGCAGGATACGAAGCAGGTTACCTTGAAACCGTGAATGTTAATGTTAACATTTTAAACAGTCCCAGTAACAGGGCTATGAAAAGCAAAAAATTCGTACTCATAAAGGATGTGAGAGAAGAACTGAATAAATCCTGGGTTAAAGAAGCCCAAAAAAGGGATTACAATTCGATGGCTGTCATTCCAATCAAACTCAAAACCCGTTTGATCGCCATGCTCTACATCTACTCCTCTGAAATAAACTTCTTCACCGATGAAGAACTGGATCTCATAAGGGAAATGGCAATGGACATATCCTTCGCAATAACCACATTAAATTCTATAAATGAACACAAACTTTTAAGTAAAGCATTAATTGAATCTGAAGAAAGCTACCGGGAACTTGTTGACAATTCCATTGTGGCCATCTACAAAACCAACCTGGATGGAAACATCATCTTTGCAAACCAGGCCATGGCAGATTTTTTCGGGTTTAAATCAAAACATGAACTCTTAAATGTCAATGTAAAAACTTTATACATGGATCCTGAGGATAGAAAACAGTTGATTAATCAGCTCAGGATTGATGGAAGCCTGATACACAGGGAAGTGGAAATGGTTTCAAAAACAGGAAAAAAAATCAATATTCTACTGAGTGCCAAGTTAACGGGCACCATCATAAGCGGGATGATGATGGACATAAGCCAGTTGAAGGAAGTTGAAGCCGAACTTAAAAACAGCGAAAATAAATTCAGGGCACTGGTTGAAAATGCTTCAGACGCTCTTTACCTGCATGATTTCAATGGAAATTTTGTGGATGTAAACAAATCAGCCTGTGAAAGTCTTGGCTACAGCAGGGATGAGCTGCTTCATATGAATGTGGTTGATGTTGACACAGATTTTGACCTTGAATCTGCAAAAACTGTGTGGAAAAATATCATGCCAGGATCACCCCTCACCATCTACAGCCACCAGGTACGAAAGGATGGAACAGTTTTTCCCGTTGAAATAAGCTTTGCTATTGTGGATATTGATGGAAAAAGATTGTACATGGGGCTTTGTAGAGACATAACCCAGAGAATAGAATCTGAGAAGGTGCTGAAGGATAGTGAAGAGAAGTATCATTCGATATTTGATTACTCGAGAGATGCCATCATACTTTCAGCCCTAGGTAAAAATGTCACCGATGTAAATCCAGCTGCTAAAGAACTTTTCGGATACAGTAAAGAGGAGTTTATGGACATGACTGGGAAAGATTTGCTGGATCCTGATGAAATAAATGCGGATAATTTATTAAAAGATCTTGAAACCAATAAGTTTTACAAAGGCGAACTTAATTTGAGAAATAAAAATGGGTCAATGTTCACTGCAGAACTTCTATCATCAGTTTATTATGATAGTGCCGGAAATGAAAAGAGTGTAACTCAAATTAGAGACATAACTCCAAGAAAAATGGCAGAAGAACAGGTTAAAAAATCTGAAAACAGGTACAGGAAGGTTGGAAAACTCATATCAGATTTTGCATTTTCATGTGTAGAAAACCAAGACGGAATGTATCAAATTGAATGGATAACTGATTCATTCTACAACATAACTGGTTTCAGTAAGCCTGAACTGTATGAACATGGTTGCTGGGTTTTCACTGTGCACCCCGATGATGAAAAAATTGCATTCAACCAGTTAAACCGTCTAAAACCTGGAATGAAGAGGGGTGAAAATTTCAGGATAGTGACCAACAAAGGAAAGATAATGTGGCTTGAAAACCATTTGGAATGCGTCGAAGATGAAGGTCGATTAAGGTTGTATGGAGCTGCCAAAGACATAACAGAAATTGAAAGGGCTGTATCTAAACTCAGATTAAATGAGGAAAAGCTCAAGGCCATCATCAACAACTCATCAGATCTCATAAGAATACTCGATAAAAACAGGAAGATAGTGTTTGATTCACCTTCATCCACACGCATCCTGGGTTATCCTGAGGGTTCATTGGTTGGTAGCGATCCCCTTGACTTCATACACCCAGAAGACAGGGAAAAGGTAAGGGCAGATATTGAGGAAGTGTTTGAAAAAAGAAATCCAGGCACACCCTCAGAATTTAGGATATTGATGTCAGATGGAAATTATTTACCTGTAGAATCCATTGCCCAGAACATGTTCGATGTTCCAAGTGTGAATGGTGTTGTGGTTACAACCCATCCAATTAGGGAAAGGAAGGAAATGGAAAATGCCATCAAATCTTCACTTAAGGATAAGGAAATACTGTTAAAGGAAATACATCACAGGGTAAAAAATAATATGCAAATCATTTCAAGCCTTTTAAATCTTCAAAAGGAATATGTGGACGATTTTGAAGCGATAAATGTACTTCAAGAAAGTCAAAATCGTGTCAAAACCATGTCCCTCATACATGAAAAGCTATACCAATCAGACGACCTGACACATATAAACATCCAGGAATATGTGGAAAAACTCGTTAAAGATCTTCTATATTCCTATGCAGTAACCGATGTCCATCATACCTTCGACATCAAAAAAATCAAGATGAACATAGAAACAGCACTCCCATGTGGATTAATTATCAGCGAACTCGTTTCTAACAGTTTGAAATATGCATATTCCAATAATAATAAAGATAAGGAGCTGGAAATATCCATAAAAAAGTTCGGTGATCTCTACGAGTTAAGTGTCAGTGATAATGGAGTGGGATTCCCTGAAAATCTTGACTTTAAAAATACAGAATCTTTAGGCCTGCAACTCGTAAATAACCTGGTAGGACAGTTAGAGGGTGAAATAACACTCGATAAAAACCATGGAACAAAATTTAAAATCATTTTCAAGGAACTTCAGTACAAAGCCAGGATTTAAGAAGGTATTGATCCACGGATAATACATAAAAATTCTTATTTTATCATGATCTCATTTCACCATAGTTCATAGGCATCAGGTTTAGAGTGATTATAAAGGTTTAGAGTGATTATAAAGGTTTAGAGTGATTATAAAG
>WASR01000268.1:3788-11552 GCA_009712615.1 Methanobacterium sp.
TTAGAGTGATTATAAAGGTTTAGAGTGATTATAAAGGTTTAGAGTGATTATAAAGGTTTAGAGTGATTATAAAGATAGGACCTAAAAAAAAATTGATAATTTAAGGACTGGGATTTCTATGAATATTGTCGTAGCTGAACTGGAAGAGAAAACAATTCATGAACTAAAAAACATCCTTCCAAACCTCGGACACAAGATATGCTGCATCGTAACATCTGGTGAAGAAGCAGTTCAAAAAACCCTTGAAATTGCTCCTGATCTTGTGATTATGGACATAGATTTGAAGGGTGAGATGAAGGGAGTGGATGCTGGAAGAAAAATTATGGAAGACTACAATATCCCAGTCATATTCATGACAGTTTTCACCAAGAACTGTTTAACCAAATCTTTACAACTCCCTGAAAATGCCATAACTGTATCTAAACCATTAAAACAGGACCATTTGAAGTACGCTATCTCCATTGCATTGGATAACCTCTGAAAAAGCTTCAGTTTCATATCCTTTCTATGTACTTGATCTCTGTGAATTTGAAGCTGTAACTTGTGCCTTTATCTGTTTCAATCATAATTTCGGCGTCTAGTTGTTCACTTAAACTATAAATAAGCTGCATTCCAAGGCTTTCATTTGTATGGAGTTTATCTGAAGAAAATCCAACACCATCATCTTCCAAACTCAACAAATAATGTCCATTTACCCTTAAAAATTCCAGGTTGATGTTGCCTTCTCCCTTGGGAAAGGCGTATTTGATGGAGTTGGTTAGAATTTCTGTTATCAAAAGCCCTACAGGTACTGCGGTGTCTATGGATAGGGATATGTTCATAATATCCATTTTAATTCCTATTTTATTTTGATCCACTCCATAGGAGATTGTAAGCTGCGTTACCAGGTTTTCTATATAATTTTTGAAGTTGATGTTTGAGAGATCGTTGGATCTGTAGAGACCTTCATGAACCATGCTTATGGATCTCACCCTGTTTTCACTCTCCCTTAAAACTTGGAGCGATAGTTCATCCGTCACGTACCTTGATTGTAGATTCAAAAGACTGCTTATTATTTGGAGATTATTTTTAACACGGTGGTGTATCTCACGAACCAGGAGTTCTTTCTCTTTTAGGGTGTTGTTGAGTCTGGTTATGTCCATGTAGGATATCAGTACATCTTCGGTTGTGGGTATGGTTGTGACAGTCAACATGACATCCTTAAAATCCCCATTTCTGTCCATGAATTTTACAGCATAGGTCCGGGGTAGGTTATTGTTGTGCTTTCTTTCTTTGCTGTACTTTTTCATCATGTCCAGATCTGTTCCTTTAAAGAAGTCCATCCATGACATTTTTGACTCTATTTCAGGCTTCGAATACTTGGATAGGTGTTCAAATTCTGTGTTTACCATTGTGAACTTTCCATCATTACCATGTATGGTCATGGCTGTTCCTGTGTTGTTGAACACATTTTTGTACTTCAAACGACTCTTTGAAACAATTTCTCTCGAGGTTTCCATTGATTCCAGCATATGGTTTATGTTTTTTGTGAGGTCAGATAGTTCATCATCACCATCGACACCAATCCTTTGATGTGGATCATTATTCCTTGTGATAACCTTAACCCTTTCAGTCAGATGTTTGAGTCTGGCAAGTACCATTCTGTCGATGTAAAAAAGAACAATTAAAGCTAAAAGTGAACCTGAAACTATGAATGCCACCAATAAATACGAAAATGTTTCGTATGCATTGTTTAATATTGTATGGGGTTCATCAACTTCTAAATCAAAAATTGCTTCTCCCTGTTTATTTCTTAGGATTGAAATTCCCTGTACATTTCCATTGAAATTGTTTATCCATATTGGGGAATTTTCAGAAAAGTTAGCATCCACACCCCCGTAGAATGGAAGTTGTTTGGTGCTCAAAGGAGTGAACTTGAAGCTGCTGTTCTGATTTCCCAAAACCTTCTGTATACCTGTTTGATCGAGGGGTGTTCCGGTAATCAGTGTATTCATGTTCCCTCCAGATGTTTTCATTTTGATGGAAGCAATTAGATAGGTTTGATTATCCAAAAGCAGCACTCCATTTGGGTTGTAATTTTCTGATGTACTGTTTGTTAGTTCATCCTGTTTTGAAAGGTAGGTTTGAACAGGTTCTGTGATATTGGTTAAACTTTCATTAGTTTGTGTGTAATATTTAGCATATTTAGGCTGATTCTGTGAGTCTAAAACCATCACCAGTTGTATGTTGGTGTTTGAAATTAACTGTTCGAGTGTTGTGTTGTTGAAATTTAAGTTGGGATTCTGTTTGGCAAGTTTGGCTGTTGATGAGTTGAGTTCTGATAGTTCCTTGACTACCTGTTCATTTAAAATTCCGGCATCGTTGTAGGCTATGTTCTCCTCTATATCCGATAGGTTGTTCATGAAGAGGAAGTTGGAGATGATCAGTAGTAAAATGGTGAGGCATAAAATGGTTAAGCACACAACAAAAAGTGTTTTTACTCTCAAATTCATAATTTAACCTTGGTATCAATGTACATCCTTAAATTGCAGAACCCTAGTTTTTCGAAGAAATAAAATATTTTTCTGAATTTGATCTTGGACTTGAATATCATTCACATGTCAATTTCTTTAAGATCAGTTTATCAGATTTTTTTTGGTCTTTTTTTTAACTTTATTGTGGATTTGTTATCCTCCTGATGGACCTATTCCTATGCCTGTGTTGGAGTAGCTGGATTTTGAACCATATTCAACGCCGTTTATTATTTTTTGTCCTTCTGGACTCATTGAAAATTCGATGAAGTCTTTTATTTCACCTGTAGCACTGCCCTTAACCAAAAACAGCATGGATCTTGTTAGTGTGTAGCTTCCATTTTCCACATTTTCCTGTGTTAAGGTTACGTTGTTAATTTTTAAGGTTTTAACCTCCGAATTTAGGGCGTTGTTTGAAACGTATCCTATTGTGCCTGATGAAACTGCAACAGTTTGCAGAGCTCCATAGGTGGAGGTTGCCACCACCACGTTACTTGCGTACTCATCTCCACCCATGATGTACTGTTCAAAATCGTATCTTGTACCAGAACCCTTTTCCCTGATTACTGGCGTTATTTTTTGGTTATTTCCCCCTAGTTCTTCCCAGTTTACAATTTTTCCACTGAAAATCTTGTTCAATTCACCGGTGCTTATACTGTTAACTGGGTTTTCCAGGTTCACTATTATGGCAACAGGATCCTTGCCTAGGTTGTACTGTGACAATCCGTCGGACTCTGTAGCTGTTAAATTTCTTGAAGACATTCCAATGTCCACTTTTCCGGCTTTAACATTGTTTACACCTGCTTCTGAATCTCCGCCCTGCACATCTATTTTGACCCCAGGATTTTTTTCCATGTAAGCCTTGGCCAGGGCAGTTGCCACAGGATATACCGATGTGGATCCTTCAATGGTTATATCATTGGATTTGTTGTACTGATTCAGTCCTGTGTAAACTGCGGTAATAATTATCAGGGCTGCCACAACAGTTATGAATAGATGATATTTTTTCAGTTTCATTGTTATCTCCAATTAAATGATTCTCAAGTTTTTGGATTCTGGCCCTTGTTTGATTTGAAAACATCTTTGAGCCATGTCATTGTGAGGCTGTATTTTTTTATGTAGCCCTCGAGGTCAAAGGTTGAAATTAGGAGTATTATACTTAACACAGCTCCAAACAGGAATATGCTTTCGAATCCGTTCATGAAATCTGAAGCCTGTGATCCTGTGAGAACCAGTTTGCCGCTTAGGGCTGTTTGGGATATGGCTGTACTTATTATTAGTCCTGCAAAGGCATTTCCAAGCACTGATCCCAGGTTTTTGGTCAGTGTCATCATGGCAGAAACCTGTGTCTTGTATTCTGCGGGTATTACAGATAGGAGCATTTTGTTGTTGGGTGACTGGTAAAATCCGTATCCCAGTCCAAGTACTATGAAGGCTGCTATTATGAAGTACCAGTTGGCAGTTGTTTGGAAACCGTGGATCATGACTGTGGCTATGATGCAGCTAACACCCGCGGTTATGGCCAAGGGTTTAACACCGATCTTGTCTGCCAATCCACCAGCAAGGAGTGATATGAACATGGCTGCAAACCAAACCACACTTATGAGCACCCCGGAAATGTTTACTGGAACTCCAATGACCTTCTGCAGGTAAAACGGCAGTATAAACAGTGCCATGTACAGTATGATGTAGTTTAATAATAGGCCTGTGATGTAGGCTGAGAATGTGATGCTTCGAAACACTGCGAATCTGAATAGGGGTTCTTCATGTTTCGCTTCAACCCAGACAAAAAGGCCTCCAAATATCATTGCAAGAATGAGCAGCACCATATCGTACACATTGAAACCAAATTTTTGTGCCATTATAAGGGTGATGGTGATGGTGAAAAGGGCTGCTGCCTGTAAAATAGCTCCTTTACAGTCAAGTATTTTGGTGAATATGCTTCTACCACTTAATTTAGGATATTTCTTCCTATATTTCTCCCTTAAATTTATGAGGTCAAAATCGTGGTCTGCTTCTTGTTTTTGTGCTGTAAACAGGTAGACCACAATACTTAGGAGTCCGAATGGGATTACTGCCAGGAATATGTACTGCCAGCCAAGGTAGGCTGCTATGTAGCCACCTACTAGGGGGCCTACTGCGTAACCTCCAGATAGTGCTATGAGTAAGAATCCGAGTGCAAATCCCAGTCTTTCTTTGGGAAATGTTTTATCAAGAATAGCGTAATATACAGATGCCATGAATCCTGCTGCAAATCCTTGTACAGCCCTGAGTAATATCAGGGTGTCTGGAGAGCTTGAATAAAAACACAAAAGTGATGTGGTTATCCAGAGTATTGTACCTGCTATGAAAAATTTCTTTCTACTCCAGAGTCCGCCTATTCTTCCAAGGAATATGACGGATATTGTGAGTGTTAAGAGGTAGATGTTGGATATCCAGGTTGCAGTTATGACGTCTGCATGGTAATATTCTGTTATGGTTGGTAGGGTTATGTTCACCATACCTATGTAAAAATTGAACATGAAGTTAACAAGGCATATGGCTAATAAAATAAACCAAAGTTGTAGAGAACTCGTTTCAGATATTAAAGGTCTGATAAAATTTTTACTGAGTTTTATTCCAATTTTTCACACCGGCCCATTTCAGTTTTGTTTTACAATCAATGATTATGAAACAAACCCATAAATATAATTTTCTTTTTGTGAACTTTTATTCACTATTAGTGTTTTTTTTATCTTCTGCAATGCACTACGTTTATTCACAAGTTAAAAAGAATAATACAATTCACAACTGAAGACCACAACTAAAAAAAACATATTAAAAAAAGTATAGTAAATTAAAACAATTAAATAGGAGGAATTAACCCCCAGTTTTAAATTTAAATGTGTATGTTGTTGTTAAATCATTTCCTGCGTAGTCTTTAATTGCTTTTGTCGGTATGGTTACTAAATACCAGGTATTTGCTGTTCTGGTTTTAGTCTGGATATTTAATGTGTTTTTATTGATGCTTTTGCTTAGAGTAATAGTTTTACCTGTTTTTAGGTTTTTGATGGTTATTTTGTTGATACTTGTGCTTGCCTTGATATTTTCGGAAAATTTAATGGTTATTGGTGAAGTTTTAGACACTCCAGTGCTTTGATTGACAGGTACAGATGCTGTTACCTTTGGTGGAGTTGTATCTATAGTGTAGGTTTTGGTTACAATTGGTGAAGTGTTAAATGCATAGTCAACTGAATAGAACTCCAGGCTGCAGTTTCTAGAAATTGTTATTGGAGATGTGTAAGCTGTCCATGCCGTATGAAAGCTGTCTGAATAAAGTCTCCAGTAGATGTTGGTTACAACGTTTGATAATATCGAAACTGTTTGTGATTTATTGTAGATGCCTCCATTACAGTTGGTTAAGAGTTTAACGTCTGCAAAGGCCATAAGTTTTTTCTCGGTTCCGAAGTACACAGTTCCATCGCTTCCTATCGACGCTGAAAACACAGCAGTTGACATATTACTGTTCCACTTTAATTTTCCCTGTGGCGTTAGTGCGTATGCATACGTATCATAGCTTCCAAAGTAGATTGTTCCGTCTGATCCTATGACCGGTGACGATTTAATCATACCTACATGATAAAACCATTTTAATGTTCCATCAGGGTTAAATGCGTACATAGTTCCATGAGTGGTTCCAACATAGATTGTTCCATCATGATGGGATATGGCTGAAGAATATAATTGTGTTCCTATCATTGAATAATTCCATTTCAAACCACCGTTGGGGTTAATTGCATACATATTTCCCAATGAATCACCCACATAGATGGTTCCATCCTTAGCTATTGAAGGAGTACCATATACATAGGACTGTGTTACATATTTCCACTTTAGCCCTCCATTTGGAAAGAAAGCATATAAGAATGAACTGCCAATATAAATTGTTCCATCAGCTCCGATTGCTGGAGATGATGACAAAGTGTCCGGTGTCTGGTACTGCCATAAAAATGTGCCGTCAGGATTTACAGCGTATAAACTTTTCTCGGAACCGAAATATATGGTTCCATCTGTCCCTATTGCAGGTGAAGAAACTATTGTACCGGGTCCTTGGAATTTCCATTTAAGAGTTCCGTTAGGATATATGGCGTATAAATATCCATCTTCACTACCAGCATATATTACTCCTTTTGAAGAAATGGCTGGAGATGTATCTATAGAATTTCCGGTTTTATACTTCCATTTGAGTTTTCCGTTGGATTTAATTGCATAGAGATAATCATCATCACACCCCAAGTAAATAGTTCCATTTGCCCCAACTGATGGTGCGGATTCTATTTCACTACCAGTTGTATAGTTCCATTTAATCCCACTTGTTGGGGATCCGTTGTATTGAGATTGACCAGTATTTTGATTATCATGGCTTGCCTTTGGTTGTGGAGTGTTTGCAAGGTCTTCTGCTGAAACAGCTCCAGACATTACGATCGACAAAACTAAAATAATTCCTAAAAACAAAATAGGATTGAATAAAACTCTCTTATTCCCATTAAACCAAGTTTTCAAACTGTTAATCTGTTAACCCCCTAAAGTAACTTGTTATTTAAAAAATATTATATCAAAATAATTATAGTTAGTACTCACTTAAAAAAGTTATTGTTCTGCATGATTTTTTGAATTGGAAAGAATATTGTTTAAAATTAAAACTTGAAAATCCGCAAAAAAAGACTCGATTTAACTAAAAAAAATAATAAATCTACTATTCTTGAGATCTTTTAATTCTTCTGGCGTACAGATTTGAGAGGGGGGATGCTGAAAATCCATGTGCAAAAACACTTATAAGTACTGTGACGAAAACCACCGCAACAAATGTTACATCACCATCAAAGACTTTTAATTCTTCTAGGGCCAGTAATGCAAGCACTATTGATGCCAATCCCCTTGGTCCAAACCATCCTATAAACAGGATTGAATCCAAGCTCTGTTTAGTTCCAATCAGGGAAAGTGCAACAGGTATCATTCTTATCACAGTCAAACTTAAAACTGCGTAGACTACAACCTGCCATGTGATATGGGGAATAATTGGGAGTATTACTATTCCCAGGAGGAAAAATACAGCTAAATTTAGCAGCTGGCCCTCTGCTTCTGAGAAATCCAGTAACATATCACCAGCATCCTTAATCACATATCCCAGGGATAAACCTCCTATAAATGCTGCTATAAATCCACTTCCACCTATTTCATCCGCTACGAAACATGTCATGAGTGCAAGTCTAAG
>WASR01000188.1 GCA_009712615.1 Methanobacterium sp.
CTATTATTCTATATTTAATTGAAATAATAACATTTTTTGTGAATTATTTGGGATTTCTACGAACATTGGGGTCGTTATAAAATTTGTATGATCAATTCATTATTTTACAAATCTGATCTTGAAGTTGGATTTAGAGTAGGTAGATCAGAATAGGAAGAGTAATCATGCTTAGTACGGTGCTCATAAATATGCATGCAGCAGCAGTTTTGATATCTAAATCATAACTAGCTGCTAACACTAAACTCAACATTGCTGATGGCATTCCAGCTTCAACAACTGTTACAGTACTATTAATATAACTGAAGCCAAGGATGGTAACAAGTACCAATGCTATTAAAGGAGATATTATCAGCCTTACAGTTGAAACAAATGTTGCTGCATCTAAATGGTTTTTTAATCCTCCAACTTCTAGTGATAAACCCAAGGAGATCATTATTATCGGAATGGCTGCTCCACTTAGATATTTCAGCACATCTAAAGGTAGTGATCCAATATTCAAATGAAGGATGTTCACGGTTATTCCAAGTATTATTCCCCATAGCGGGGGGAATAACACTGTCCTTTTTATGATTGAACTGTACTTGCCGTCAAATAGCACGATAAAAAGTATTCCTAGACATAAAAAGAGAATAGTAGAACCCATATCAAAGAAAACAGCCCGTACCAAACCTGTATTTCCATAAACACCTAAAACAACGGGATATCCTAAAAAACCGGAGTTAAATAATGTTGAAGTACCTACCAGAGTCCATCTTGTTTTTTTAGAGTAACCTCTATACTTGGCAAATAGGTAAACCACTATTCCTGATAGTGTTCCTGTTATCATGCAGATTGTTGTGATGGGAAGCAGGGTGTTGATGTTTGTAAGATCCGCACCATACATTGCAAGAAATATTAAAGAAGGTATTGCAATGTTAACTACAATTTTGTTAAGAGTGGTTGAATCTTCAGGTTTAAGGAGGCCAATCTTTTTGGAAAAGTATCCAATAAGTATCATCACTATGATGGCCAATATTGTTTCAGTAGAACTCATTTTATCTCAAGTAATTCCATAAATTTCTGTAATATTAAGAATTTAAAAACGTATTATTTTTTCATAAATAATTGGACTAATTAAAAATAAAAAATAAATGGGAATATTAATCCGAAATTCCCTCTGTAATCACCTTGAATACAGCTTCTCCTTCTGGTAAGTGAGGGCTGTCAACAAGCCTGGCGATTCTTTTACCAGCAAGACCTTTCTTAAGCCAGATCCTATATGTTGCAGCATGACCTAAGACATGTCCTCCTATAGCCTTTGTTGGGCTGCCGAAAAATGCGTCGGGTTTGGACTGCACCTGGTTAGTTACAAAAACTGCAACGTTGTAGGTGTTGGCAATGTTTGAAAGGGTGTGTAAATGTTGATTCAATTTCTGTTGTCTAGTTGCTAAAGATTCTCTTCCAACGTATTCTGCACGGAAGTGGGCTGTTAATGAATCTACAATGACTAGTTTAACATTTGCACCACTTTGAATCAATTCATTGACTTTATCTGCCATTAAAATTTGATGACTGGAGTTGAATGCCCTGGCGATATGGATATTGGTCAGAACTTCCTCCACATCGAGTTCAAAGCCTTCTGCTATTTGTTTTATCCTTTCAGGCCTGAAAGTGTTTTCTGTATCGATGAACACGCACTGTCCACCTAAACCTCCTTTTTCAGGGGGTAGTTGCACAGTAACTGCAAGTTCATGGGAAATTTGACTCTTTCCTGAACCAAATTCTCCAAAAACTTCGGTTATGGACTGAGTTTCAATTCCTCCTCCTATGAGTTCATCCAGTCCTGTACTGCCGGTGGTTATCCTACCAACATCTTTCCTTCTTTCCATAACATCCATGGCAGTTTCAAAGTCTATTTGTTCAGACTTCCTCGCAGCTTCAATTACTTTTTCAGCTACTCCTTCACCTATTTCAGCTTTAACACTCAATTCTTTAGCAGTTGCTGTTGCGAGCCTCATCATATCTGCAAAACCAGCATCTCTTAATTTTTGAGCTGTTTTTTCCCCTACATTTGGTAATTCTTCAAGTTCTACCATTTCAATCTCCTTTAAGCATTTATTATATTCAAATAAGTTATTTAATGAACTAAACAAATATTCAACATTTGTAAATTATAGTTACATTTTTTTTAATCTTATATCCATTTTGAAGATCAGTTGACTGGTTCAAAGTGGTATGTGTTAATATGTTTTTGTAGTAGGTGGATTTAATTATTATAATTTTATATCCACCAGTTTTTTGGCATTGAGCCTGATTTCTTCGTTGTACTCATCGAAACTGGCATCTGCAATCACAGTGATTTCGTGCCCAACAAGTTCTGAGACTTTATCCTCGAGTGATCCTTCATCTCCAGTTTTTTGGATAACATCTATGACTTCATTTATTTTCATTCCAACTAATTCCTCTGCAGCTGCACTGAAAAATGTAACTCGCATCGTTCCGGTACTATCTTCAATCACGCAAGGAACTATCATCAAGTACCTTGGTTCTTCGATTTCCTCACCACAGATTTCACATTCGTAGGAATTGTCTATGAGTGTCAACCTTTTGTTACAGTTGGGACACATTTCATAGAGTATTCTGTTTCCATAGGCTTCAATGATCTCTCCAGTTACCTTTATGTTTCGGTCTTCTTCTTCAATATCATCGATCTTCTTGGTTTTGTAGATCATTTCCTTTATATCATCAAAAGATGGGAGTTTTCCAGATTCATCTGCTGTTGCCTTGGTTACTAAAGTGTTTCTACCGACACTAATTTCTATGTGATCGTCGCGCATACTGATACGTGGATTTTCAATTTTTATGGCGTCTCCTGTGTTCAATGACATTTCTGCCTTGTCATCCCAGAAGGACGATCTTAAAACTCCTGTACCATCAGCTATTTCCACGGTTCTAACCAGGCCTTTGCTGCCATCTCCCCTCTGGAATTCATTTGGATCGTAAAGGTTAACCACTCTTCCAACTATTCTAACATTTCTTTCATCTTCATTCAATTGACTTATGGTTTTTGTGGAGTACAGTGAGTCTTCTATTTCACTCATACTTGGAAGGCTGTCAATTTCTTCTGGAGTAGGATCAACTATTCTTGCAGTTCTGCCAATGCTCAGATCCATGTTGTAGTTACCAAGTCGGGTTCGGGCGTTTTCAATTTTGATTGGTTTTCCCTCATTAAAAGCAAAATCTGCTTTATCGTCCCAGAAAGATGATCTTATTACTCCAGTACCATCTCCTAGCTCAACTGTCCTAACTTTACCAGTGGTTCCATCGTCCCTATTAAATTCACTTGGATCGTAGGTTTTTATAATTCTGCCCACAACATCAATTTCCTCTCCTTCTTCATCCATTTCATGGATGGCAGATATCTTGAGAGGTTTCAGATATTTTCCACATTCTTGAAGCTGTTTGCTTAAAGCAGAATCAATTTCTGGATTGATAATTATTTTAGTGTTCCAGTTGGTGTTTATTCTGTAGTCAGTACCAGAATATTCATCAAATTCAATGTTTCCGCCTATTAGTTTTATGATGTTTCCCTTTTCGATGTGCATGTTTGCATCATCGTTCCACAATGTTACCCTGATGGATCCAGTATCATCTTCCATCTCCAGAGATCTAACTTGGCCTGTGCTTTCATCGTTCCTCATGAATGTTATTGTGTCATATACTTTGCATATTATCCCAATAACTGTTATATCGCGCATTTCATGGGCGTCACCAATTTTTAGGACCTTCTCTGAGTATTCAGGAAGATCAAACTCTCCTTTGATCATTCTTCCAATCCAGGAGTGTGTCAATGAAACTTCTCCATTTCTTGTTCTTCCAAGGGCACCTAGTATTTTTATTGAATCTCCTTCTTTGAGTTCTAAATCTTTTACAAGATTTGTGTCGTTGTTCCAAAGAGTGAACTGAATTTTGCCAGTTTTATCCTGAATCTCCATGGATAAAACCTTTCCTTCCTTTCCATTTTTGTCGAAAGTTCTTATCCTAGGGATTCTGACAATTCTGGCTATTACATTTACTTGACTTTCTCCTTGAATGTCCTTGATATCAGTTATTTTATCATCATATTTTGGGAAGGACTCATACTCTTCGCTGTCGAGCTTTTGAATGTTTGAGTCCAATTTCATGTGTAGTTCATCTTCACGGAATCCCTGTTTGACTTCAGCATTGTTTATTTTTATTACATCTCCTTCAGTCACTTTTTTTAGGAATTTAATATTTTCAGTCCAAAGAACAACACGAATTTCTCCGGTATCATCTGTTATTATCATATTGGCAAGTTTACCTTCCCTGCCCTTCTTGCTGGTGAATTTTTTAACATTCGAAATATGCATTATTCTCCCGGTAACACTGATGTTGTCGCTACCAGTTTGGAGTTCTGTTATTTTATGTGCCTCGTTCGCTTCAGATAAAGGCTTGTTCTCTTCATTAATATATTCTCCAATGATTGTACGGGCTATATCAAGCTCGCTCATGAAGCTCACATCTTCATAATCATGCTTTCTTTCTTCCATTTTTTTTAAGAAATCATCGTATGAGATTTTATCCTTAATCTTTTCATATTCACTCTTAATTTCCTGGCTAATCTCGTGGCTCATTTGGGTTCCCTCACTCAAATATTTCTTATCCTTATATATCAATATGTCATCAATATAATTTTGTATTAACTGTATATAATAAATTATTACAATACTCAACTAAACATTTTTATAATAGTTAGTTAGATAAAACTATATATTCTATGGAGGATTAAAGAAAATGAATCAGGAGCTCGAAATTGTAGAATCGATGGATAAACTTGCGAACATTATGCAAAAATTTCAAACTGAGCTTTTAACAGGTGAATTAAAGAAATACACTCTTAGACAACTTTACTACATTGAGTTGATAGACAAAAATGAAAATATTAGTATTTCAGAAATATCCAGAATGCTTGATCTAAAAAAATCAACTGTTTCAATAGCAGTAAATCAACTTATTGAGCAGAATATAGTTAGTAAAATACAATCTGCTGATGATAAGCGGTTTTATTTCTTAAAACTTACTGATAAAGGAAATGAGATCATGCAAATGCATAGACAGGTTCACAGGAACACCATAAAGAAAATATTAACCATACTGGATCAGAATGAAGTTGAAAAATTCATAGAAATTGTAAATAAAATCAATCAAGTTAGCTGATTTAATGATAAATAGACGTTAGGAGGAATTAAAGATGGGAATGACTATGGCAGAGAAGATACTGGCAAAAGCATCAGATAAAAGCGTTGTAGAAGCAGGAGAAATCGTAATGGCGAACATAGATATAGCCATGACCCATGATTTAACTGGACCATTATCAGTCGAATCATTTGAGAAGATAGGTGTGGAAGATGTGTGGGATCCTGAAAAAATTGTGGTGGTATTTGATCACCAGGTTCCGGCAGATTCCCTAGATGCTGTAGGAAATCACATGATCATGCGAAAATTTGTTGAAGAACAAAAAATTAACAACTTCTACGATGTTAGAGAAGGAGTTTGTCATCAGGTACTCCCTGAAAAGGGGCATGTTCTTCCAGGTGAAGTAATTGTTGGAACTGATTCACACACATGTACACACGGTGCTTTAGGTGCATTTTCAACAGGGATCGGATCAACAGATATGGCCATGGTATTTGCTACTGGCAAATTATGGTTCAAGATACCAGAAACAATTAAATTTGATATAACAGGTCAACTCAAGGACAACGTGTTTGCAAAAGATGTGGTACTCAACATAATAGGAAAAATAGGGGCTGATGGAGCAACTTACAAAGCATGTGAATTCGGTGGCGAAGCAACCCGTGCCATGTCAATATCTGATAGAATGGTGATGTGTAATATGGCCATTGAAATGGGAGGTAAGACGGGGCTTGTTGAGCCTGATCAAAAAACCATAAACTACCTCAAGGGAAGAACAACCAAAAACTACGAAATAATGAAGACAGACGGCGATGCAAAATCTCTAGAAACTGTACATATTGATGTTGATGATCTTGAACCACAAATTGCCTGTCCACATAACGTTGATAACGTAAAACCTGTTTCAGAGGTTGAAGGCACACACATTGATCAGATATTCCTTGGATCTTGTACTAATGGAAGAATAAGTGATCTAAGGACAGCAGCCAAGATCATGAAGGGGAAGGAAGTTGCCATGGGTGTTAGAATGCTTGTAATTCCTGCATCAAGGGAAGTTTATACGAAAGCGCTGGATGAAGGACTTTTAAGAACCTTTGTGGATGCTGGGGCGCTGGTGTGTAATCCTTGTTGCGGACCATGCCTAGGAGGGCATGTTGGGCTCATTGGACCTGGAGAGGTCAGCCTTTCAACTTCCAACAGAAACTTTAAGGGAAGACAAGGAAGTCCAGAAGCTGAAGTTTACCTGAGTTCTGCAGCAGTTGCCGCAGCATCAGCAGTAACAGGAAAGATAACAGATCCAAGATAATGAATTATTAAAGAAAGCAAGGATAGGTGTTTGAATGAAAGGAAAAGTCTGGAAATTTGGTGATGATGTAGATACAGATATCATAATACCTGGAAGATATTTGGTTTTAAGGGATGAAAAGGAATTAGCAGCATGTGTAATGGAAGGATGTGATCCTGATTTCTCTGAGAAGGTATCTGAAGGTGATATCATTGTTGCAGGAAAAAATTTTGGATGTGGATCATCAAGGGAACATGCTCCAATAGCCATCAAAGGTGCCGGAGTAGCTGCTGTAGTTGCAGAATCCTTTGCCAGAATATTCTACAGAAACTCTATTAACATAGGTCTGCCCTTAATTGAAGCGAAAAATGTATCTAAAAATGTTTCAGAGGGGGATATAATAGAAATTGATGTAGACAAAGGAATTTTAAAAGATTTAGATACATCTGAGGAATTTGAAATTAAACCACTCCCAGAGTTCATGCTTGGAATAATGAATGAGGGCGGTTTAATAAATTATCTTAAAAATCATATTGGAGAAATTAAGGGATAATTATCCTTTATTTCTCGTAAAATATTCAAATAATGCGGATAATGAGTATATTAACTTAAAGGTGTGGGATATGTATAAAATAGCAGTGATACCTGGTGATGGAATAGGAAAAGAGGTAATGGAGGCCACATTACATGTTCTCAAATCCTCTAATGTAGATTTTGAGTACAGTTTTGCAGATGCAGGGGATGAATACGCTGAAAAAACAGGAATGCCACTTTCTGAAGAAACAGTGAGCTAGGTTAAACCATCTCAAGCCTGTTTATTTGGGGCAGCAGGAGAACCAGCAGCAGATGTAATTGTAAAATTAAGAAATGAATTGTACTTGTATGTAAATTTAAGGCCTGTGAAGTCATATCCTGGTACTAAATATCTGTTTGAAGGCCTCGACTTTGTGATAGTCAGGGAAAATACCGAAGGTCTTTACTCAGGACTGGAAGAGTACACTGAAGAAGGTGCAACAGCAACCAGGGTAATCACGAAGGCAGCGTCTGAAAGAATATGTAAATTTGCATTTGAATACGCTGAAAAAACCTCTAGAACTAAAGTTACAGCTGTGCATAAGGCTAATGTATTGAAAAAAACAGACGGAGTATTCAAAGACAGTTTTTACCGAGTCGCGAAAAACTTCAGTCACATTGAAACTGATGACAGATACGTTGATGCAACAGCAATGTTCTTTATAACCCAGCCGCAGATGTTTGATGTGGTTGTAACCACTAATCTTTATGGAGATATCTTGTCAGATGAAGGTGCAGGACTCGTTGGAGGTTTGGGCCTAATACCATCTGCAAATATAGGTGAAACGAATGGATTATTCGAACCGGTTCATGGTTCTGCTCCAGACATAGCAGGTAAAGGATTAGCAAATCCTTCTGCAATGATTCTATCAGCTGTTCTGATGCTAGAATATCTTGATGATTATGATGAGTCTAGATGACTTGAAAATGCTCTTTTAAAGGTTTTGAGTGAAGGTAAAGTTGTAACCAAAGATCTTGGTGGAGAATCCTCTACAATGGAAATGGCCGAAGAGGTTCGTTCCAAATTTGAAGCGTTATAAATTGGTTTCAACATTTTTTTTTTTTAATTGATAATTTTTTTAATAGAATTATATATAACAACATATAACAATAGTTAACATCCTATTAGAATATTCTATATTTATCAGAGATCATAAATTATGATGATGGGTGTACATTTACGAAATCTAATTATTGGAGCACAAACATGGAAAATGGCGTAGATATTAATATAAGGGCAGATATTCCTTTGCTCGAAGATGTAATTTACTTGGATGCTGCGAGTACGACTCCCACCCCCAAACCAGTAGTTGAGTCGATGTGTGATTATTTTTACAACTACAACACAAATACAGGCAGAGGTGCTTACAACCTTGCTGTTAAAGCCACTAAAGAATTTGAAAGCTCAAGAAAACGAATTTCAAAATTTGTTGGGAGCAAACCACCTGAGATAATTTTCACCAAGAATACCACAGAGGCAATTAACTTGGTTGCAAATGGTTTAAATTTCAAGAAGGGTGATTCAGTGGTGGTGCCCAACATAGAACATCACTCTAACTTCGTTCCTTGGTTGAATTTAAAGAAACGAGGTGTCAATTTAAAACTGGTTGAGGCAGATCAGTATGGTATAATTGATCCTTCTGATGTTTTGGATGCAGTTGATTCCAACACTAAATTAATAACTACCACCCATGTGTCAAATGCAATTGGATCTGTACAACCAATAAAAGAAATAGGCGAAATTGCAGATGATAATAATGTTTTATATCTCGTAGATGCTGCTCAGTCTGCAGGTCACATGCCATTGGATGTGAAAGACATCAAAGCAGATTTTGTTTCAGTCCCAGGGCACAAGGGCTTGCTTGGTCCCATTGGAACAGGATTTCTTTACTGCAATCAGGAAGTAGCTGAAGAGATGGAACCAGTAAACTACGGCGGAGGAACAGTTATCGATGTAACTGAATCAGATTTTACATTGGAAACTGTTCCTGCACGATTTGAAGGGGGAACCCAGAATATTGCAGGGATAATAGGACTTGGAACTGCTGTAGATTATCTCGAAAGAATTGGAATGGAAAAAATCCAGAAGCACAGCAAAAAACTGACTGCAAAACTGTTCAAAGAAGTAAACGATATAGAAAATACTATAGTCTATGGAAGTCCAGAAAATATTTATGGGATAGTTGCCTTCAATATAGATGGTGTGAATGCACACGATGTAGCCAAAATACTTGATGAAGTCAAGGGCATATGTGTCAGAAGCGGACATCACTGTGCAATTCCGGCTATCCGTCATATGGGTGCTTATGAACTGGGAGGAACAGTAAGGGCATCTGTACACTACTACAACACCGTAGAAGAAATTGAAATATTCGGGGAAACTTTAAGAGAGATTTCTAAATTTTTTGGAGATTAAAATATGGAAAGAGCACAGTACTATGCCATTTTTATAATCCTTATAATGGTTGTAAGTTCAGTAGCAATTGCTATTGCTTACATTTAATTCATGATTTACCCATTAAAGGTTTATGAACATTGGGAAATAATTAAATTAGTAAATTTATTTAGCATTTATGGAGAGTGGAATGAATGGTAAAAGTAAGAATAGGAGCAGTTGTATCTGAATTTAATTATGATATTACTCAAATGATGTTGGAACTGGCTAAGGAACATGCAAAATTTTTGGGATCTGAAATCACAGAAGTTATAGCTGTGCCGGGTGTGTTTGACATGCCTCTTGCCATTAAAAAACTACTCAAAAACGATGAAATTGACGCTGTAGTTACAATGGGTGCTGTAATTGAAGGTGCAACCTCCCATGATGAGATTGTGGTTCAGCATGCATCAAGGAAAATAGCAGATCTAGCACTCGAATATGACAAACCAGTAGCTCTAGGTATATCGGGCCCTGGAATGACACGTTTGGAAGCACATCAGCGTGTTGATTATGGTAAACGGGCAGTTGAGGCTGCTGTAAAGATGTACAAAATCCTTGAATAAATTCTTTTTTTTTAAATTCTATTTTTATTTTTAAAGTGTCTCCAATTTAAAACCATAAACACGATGCCAGTCATGTATACAATACAGAGGATCTTGAAAATTAAATTTAAACTGAATATAAAGCTTTCACTTTGTAAATGACTGATTTCAATATTTCCTGGAACAAGTGTGAGTACAACGAGTACAATACTCATTCCTAAACTACCTCCAAAACCTCTCATTGTTGTAATGGATGCTGAAGCCACTCCATAATATTTTTTTTTCACAGAATTCATAACTAAATGGGAATTAGGGGGTGAAAATAAAGATGCTCCTATTCCTGACAGTGTAAGCCCCAAGATGATTACTAGAATTGAAGTGGATAATTTTAAAGATAGAAATATTAAAACTGATATTAAACTTATCATCATGGCAATCGTCACCATGGTGGGAGCTTCAATCATTTTATTAAGCTTTTCAGAAAATATTGAAACAATTAACATTGCAAGTGGCTGTAAAACAAGTATTAAACCCACAGAAATTGGTGAAAATCCTCTTATATTCTGTAGATATATGCTCAAAATAAATACCATTGGTGCTATTGGGGCATATTGTATGAGTGTACCTGCATTGTTCAGGATAAACTCCCTGTTATGCAATAATTCCAAGTTAAATAAAGGGTTTTCGACCCGATTTTCATATATAATAAATATTATTAACCCTAAAAAGCCAAAAACTAAAAATATACAGTTTAATTCCTGATTGATTTTTGAAAGACCCTGTATTATCATTAAAGTTGAGATCCCAAATATTAATGAACCACAAAAATCTAATTTTTCTCCCCTTAACCCAAACCATTCAACATCCAATCTGGAGAGAAGAAGAATTCCAACCATTCCTATCAAACTGCAAAACACAAAGATAACTCTCCAGTTATAAAATGAAGACAATAATCCTCCAATAATAGGTCCTAAAAAGGATCCTAAGAAAATACTTCCAAATATTATACTTAATGCTCGTATCCTATCTTGATGAATGTAAATTGAAGCGATCATTGCATATAAGTTGCTGAATATCATGGCGGATCCAGCTCCCTGAAAAATTCTGGCAAGGATGATGCAAGGGTAATTCCAAGAAAAAACAGTTATTACTGAACCAATGGTAAAAAGGATCAGACCTAAGTTAAAAAGCCTTTTTCTGCCATAAATATCTCCTAATTTGCCAGAGGGTATCAAAAAAATTGTTAGCGCAATCAAATAGGAGGTTGGGATCCAACCCAGTGGCACTGCATCGATGTACAAGTCCAAGGCCATGGATGGCAATGCTATGTTAAGTGCTGTAACCACAAAATTAGTTAGGAAGGGTGCTACAGTCAAAGAGATTAATATATAACTCCGTTTGTAACATCCATGTTCAGAATACATAAAATCATTTCAGGTT
>WASR01000287.1 GCA_009712615.1 Methanobacterium sp.
GAATAAATTCTTGATCTATAATACAGTTTGTTTATATTCTAAATGAATTAAACAAAGGGTAAAGGGAGATTTAATATTTGAGTTGGTGGGTACAGTGGATGAAAAAATTTTTAAAACCTATAAAAAACCTTTGATAATGATTATAATTTTGTTTGGATTGAGTTTAACGTTTTCATTAAATGTTAACTGTGTATCAGCCAGTCAGGCCGGAATTTATGTGGCATCCAACGGTCATGACAGCTGGAATGGTCAGAGTCCAGTTTGGAATGGTAAATCAGGACCTAAAAAAACCATTAAAAATGCCGTGGGCACAGTTTCAAGTGGAGGAACTGTGACTATTGCAGGGGGAACCTACAACGAACATGGTATCATAATTTCCAAGAGCATTAGATTAATTGGAAAAAGTTCTAAAACCACCGTTATAAATGGACAAAATCTGGGAAGTATATTTACAGTTAAATCAGGATTTACAGTTAAAATAAGCAATTTAAGAATCAGTAGTGGAAAGGGATCTACTGTTGGTGCACTTCATAATTCTGGGTATACAACCCTAGTATCCACATCCTTCACTGGAAACATCGCTAGAAATAGTGGTGGTGCAATATACAACAAATACGGTACTCTCAACATTATAAATTCATCCTTCACAAGTAACGTGGCAACATCAGGATTTGGGGGTGCTATTTACAATCAAGCATCTTTAGCAATCACGAACACCAACTTCACAAGCAACAAAGCTATAACTGGTGGTGGTGCTATTTTTAACGTTGGAAAACTCTCAATTTCAAGCTGTAACTTTAATTACAATCATGTTAGTGGTGGTGGAGCCGCAGTAAGAAATTTCAGAGGCACAGTACAGATAAATTCCTCCAGATTTACAGGAAATAATGTTAATGGAGGTGGTGGTGCCCTCTTTAATGAGAATGGAGGTTCAACTCAAACCAGTTTAAGCACCATGATTGTAAGAAATTGTGTTTTCAATAGCAACAAAGCAACCAGTGGAGGTGCCATTGACAACAACTACGGAAAGATCCTGGTGAGTTCATGTAACTTCACCAACAACTACGCCAGCAGTAAAGGTGGAGCTGTAGTTAACTACCATGGATTATTTACATTAACAGGATGCACAGGCAAAAACAATGGCGCCTACAATTTAGGAGGATTCCTATACAATGCAGATAATCTGTTGCAGATAGTTAAATCAAACTTCTTAAACAACCATGTAATAAAGGGAAGTGGAGGCGTCATTTACAACTACCACGCCCCAATAACCATCAGTTACACTAATTTTAAGTACAACACAGCCCGAGGAGGTAAGGACTGTGGCTACGGAGGAGCAATACACAGTTACACGGCACAGATAACCGCAGATAACTGCCTGTTTCTTAATAACAGCGCATCAACAGGTGGTGGTGCAATAGTAAACGATGAAGGTTCAACTTTAACAATAAAAAGATCCAATTTCATCAACAACTCTGCAGTTGGAAGTGGCGATGGACTCTACGGTAATGGAGGAGGAATATTCACTTACAATGCAAAATGCTATGTGTCTAATTCTAATTTTACAGGTAACAACGCAAAGGTTGGTACCAGGGGTGGAGGTGCCATTGATATACTTGGAACTGGTTATGCGAGCCACAGTGTTGCAAGTGTTGATCACTGCAACTTCAAAAACAATCAAGCATCCATGGGTGGAGCAGTTCATATTGAGACAGGTAGCTTAACAGTTAAGTACAGTAGTTTCACAAGTAACAAAGCCAAAATTGGTGGTGCCATCTACACCATACACGGAGCTTTGACAGCAACCAACAACAACATAAACTACAACACAGCAGTCAACAATGGAGCCGCAATTTTCAACAGCGGCCACGACATCAGCGTTACCCACAACACTATCATAGGAAACAGTGGTATAGACGAGATTTACAGTCCAAACAACAAATATGCAACGAACAAAGCCGTTGTTGATGCTAGGTACAACTGGTGGGGATCAGACTCAAATCCATCAAATAATGTTTCAAATCCTGGAAACTCGGTACTCGTAAGTCCATGGCGTTCTACACCAATTTAAGAAACGTATGCAATTTCAAGTCCCTTCAATTTTTTTAAATTTTTTTGGAAACCCCCATATTTTTCTTATTTTTTTTAATTTAATGACCACAAAAGATAACATCTAAAAAATTGATATAAACTCTATAAAAAGGATTTCATTTGAGGTGAATTTTAATGAAAGTAATGATTATTGGTTCTGAAGGTATGTTAGGACATGATTTGGTTGATGTTTTATCTCCAATACATGATGTGGTCACAACAACCATAGACACATTGGATATTACTGATATTGATAAAACAATTAAAACGGTGTCAAAAAACAATCCAGATGTGTTGATTCATGCTGCTGCAATAACAGATGTAGATGGCAGTGAATCAAACCCTGATTTAGCCTACAAAGTAAATGCAATAGGTACAAGAAATGTTGCTGTGGCATGTAAAGAAGTTGGTGCATCAATGGTTTACATTTCAACAGACTACGTGTTTGACGGAACCAACACAACTCCGTACAACGAATATGATCAAACCAAACCATTGGGTGTCTACGGTAAAACTAAACACACCGGTGAGATCTACGTTCGAGACATCTTAAGCAAATTTTACATTGTTCGAACAGCCTGGTTATATGGATATCATGGTCCAAATTTTGTAACAACAATGTTAAACTTGGCAAAAAATACCAAAGACATATCTGTTGTGGACGATCAAGTTGGATCACCTACCTACACTGTTGACCTTGCAAATGCAATTTCTAACATCATTAACAGATCAGCATATGGAATTTACCACTTCACCAACAGCGGTCATTGTTCCTGGTTCGAATTTGCAACCGAGATCTTTAAACAGGCAGGGGTTGAAGTTAACTTAAAACCCGTTACAACAGAGGAATTCCCACGTCCAGCACCCCGACCAAAATATTCAGTTTTGAATCATTACAGCTGGAAAATGGAAGGATATCCTCCAATAAGAAACTACAAAGAAGCTCTTAATGATTACATGAAATTATTAGGATACTGATTTTATTTAAGAAAAAGATCAAGAGAATTTAAAAAATCTAATGGTTGAAAATAAGTTGAGGAGAGATGAAAATGAAGGGAATAATACTTGCAGGCGGTTCAGGAACCAGGCTTTACCCAATTACCAAGGCAGTTTCTAAACAGTTACTTCCAATCTACGATAAACCCATGATCTATTATCCTTTATCAGTTTTGATGTTGGCAGGAATAAGGGAAATACTCATAATTTCAACTCCAACAGATCTTCCAAGGTATAAAGAACTCCTTGGAGATGGAGCAGATTTAGGTGTTGAATTCTCTTACAAAGTACAGGACCAACCAAGAGGCCTTGCAGATGCTTTTATTGTGGGCGAAGATTTCATTGGAGATGACAGTGTGGCACTGGTACTTGGAGACAATATATTCCACGGCCATAGATTTAGTGAAATCCTCAAAAGAGCAGCTTCCCTTGAAAAGGGTGCAATTATCTTTGGTTACTATGTTAAAAATCCAAGACCGTTCGGTGTGGTTGAATTTGATGAAGAGGGTAATGTTCTATCTGTGGAAGAAAAACCTGAAAATCCCAAGAGTAACTATGTTGTTCCAGGGCTTTACTTCTATGATAACTCGGTGATAGACATCGCTAAAAATATAGAGCCTTCAGACAGGGGCGAAATAGAAATAACATCTGTTAACGACGAATACCTGAAAAGGAAAGAGTTGAAGGTTGAACTTCTCGGTAGGGGAATGGCCTGGCTTGACACTGGAACACATATAGGTCTTTTAGAGGCAAGTAACTATGTTGAAGCCATTCAAAAAAGACAGGGATTTTACATCGCATGTTTAGAGGAAATATCATTTAACAATGGATGGATCGATGAAGATATCGTGCTTAAATCTGCAGAATCACTCGAAAAAACAGATTACAGTAAATATCTTGTTGAACTTGTAAACAGGAACGATAATGACATTTAATGTTCCTATTTTTTTGGATATTTTAGGATTCAAAATATTTTAAGCGATAAATATCTTGTGAACATGTATGTTTAAATAAAATAATCATTTACTTTTTATATGATGATATTGGTGTATATTTTAATTAGATAGATTATTTGGTGTATAAAATGGGATTTGCGGATTATATTAAGGCTAATGAAAAGGTTCATAAAGCAGGTGCAGAGGTAAAATATTTATTTTGCGAAAAAGAAGGTGCTGATAAGCTTATTGTAACTTTTCCAGGGTTTACAAATTCTGGTAAATTCAAATATCGTTATGTGAGGACTTTGCAGGATGTTAATGCCCACAGACTTTTTTTGTTAGATGAATTCGGTGCACGTGGTTGTTACCTCATAGGCCATAACAGAAACTTCGAAATAGAAACTGTTGTTATGTCCCTTATTACTTCCATGCTCAAAAAATACGGCTTGAAAATTGATGATGTTATACTACAGGGATCATCCAAAGGAGGTTGGATGGCACTTTACTATGGTATAAAATATAGATTTGGACATGTTATTGCTGGTGGTCCCCAAACTAAGATGGGTGACTTTTTAATCAAGGAGAATGATGAGATCAAACCAGATGATCAAATCCATCCATTCAGTAAGATACGTGTGGCAGATTATATAGCCGGAGGTCATGAAAAGGAGGATGTGATCTATTTAAACAACTTACTCTATGATCAGATTTACAGTTCTCCTGAAGATTTTCCTATGATCTACATTCATGTGGGTAGTGGTGATTCACACTTCGATAATCATATAAAACCATTTTTATTCATTTTGGATAAAAATAATATTGAATTTGAGCTCGATGTCCAGGAGTACCATGATCACAACGATCTTGGAATACACTACCCTATATTTCTGCTCAATAAACTTAAATCAATAGATCCAAAACTTATTGACTGAAATCATGGATTTTATGGAAATAATCTGTTCGAAATAATATTCTTGAAGAATGATCCTATGAATAAACCATCCGAAATCATATCAAAAAATAGTTTGAGAATGGTGAAATACCAACTGACAGATACCTACGGCTCATTGAGAAACAGGATAAATTCCGTCCGATCTAGAGGTAATGATGATTCTAAACAGGATATCAGTGCTTCCAGTATGGAAGAGAACAGAAGATTGTACCAAAAACTAATTTCCATGTCTGCAGAATCTATCTGTGTCCCTTTTACTGCTGACTCTCCCATGGTTTCTGTGATTGTTGATCTAAATGGTGAAGACCCTAAACCCCTCTTCAATGATTTAATAGACAATTTAACCTAACCTAACCTGGAAATATAGGTTATAGGAACATCAGCACCATATTTTACGGATTTTAACCTTGAATTTGGGGCTGATTTTCCCATCAATGTCCTAAAAAATTTGGATAGTTTACCGTACTCAGAAAGATTAAACAGAGCAGCTGATAGTGCGAATGGGGAGTATCTGGTTTTTATTGATGGGAAAATAAGGACATCACAGGACTGGTTAAATAATTTGATGGATGTGGCTCTTAAAACTCCAAATATAGGATGTGTGGGTGGAAAAATTGTTTATTCTGAATTAGGCAGTTCTTCTGAAAAATCCAAACTCTACAAGATACGGAGTATTGGGACAGAATTTATTCAAACATCAGATGGCAGTTTTAAAGAAGTTCCAATGGGTAATGGACTGGAGCTATCATCACCAGTCTGTTTAAAAAGTAATGCAAGAGCTTCTATTTCGAATGAAGTTATTTTAATACCTAAAAATCGTTTTTTAGAATTCAATGGTTTTGATGAGGAGTACTTGGAAAATTTTCAAGTCAGTGACCTTTGTTTGAAACTAACAAAAAAAGGTTACAAAAACATTTACCATCCAAATTCTCTTCTTTTTATAGCAATCCAAAATGAACCAGATTTTAATAAAAAGATTTATTCTGCTGATTCTAAACTCTTCAACAATAATTGGAGGGAATTTTTAGCTAAAAATGTTTTGTTAGATAAAATTGAGGGACGAAACATTTATTCCATTGAGAAATTTAAGTTAGGTTTCGCAGTTAGTGAAGTTGGTGAAAATGCTTCGGCAGGTGATTATTTTACAGCCAAAGAATTTGGTGAATCCTTAAAAAGTATGGGGTGGGAAGTTAAATTCCTAGCAAGGGAAGGATCTGATTACTGGTACGATGCTTCTAACTTGGATGTTGTTGTTTCTTTGCTTTACACCTTCGATCCAAGAAGAATTCGAAGCTCAACAGCTTCACCAATAAAAGTAGCATGGCCACGTAACTGGTTTGATAGATGGGTTTTTTTCCCATGGTTTTCGAGTTACGATCTTGTTTTCACACCCAGTAAAAAGTCACAGGAGTATGTGAGACTAAACAGTACACAAGACCCTTTTTTACTCCCCCTTGCTACCAATCCCTCCAGATTTAACATGAACGTAACAAAAAATGATAAATATATGAGTGATTATTGTTTCACAGGTAGTTACTGGAATGATCCAAGGGAAATAATTGATATTCTCGATCCATCTGAACTGCCCTATCGATTTAGATTGTTTGGAAAAAATTGGGACGAAATAGCTAAGTTTAAACCCTATTTCGGAGGATTTGTAAACTACTCTGATATACCCCATGTATATGCATCAACCAAGATCGTTGTGGATGATGCTAACAGGGCCACAAAGGTTTATGGATCTGTAAACAGCAGGGTGTACGATGCACTTTCAAGCGGAGCCTTGGTATTGACCAACGGCAGACAAGGTGCTGAGGAGATTTTCATGGGCATGCTACCTGTTTATGAATCTAAAGCTGATCTAAACAATTTGCTTGAGCACTTCCTTGAAAAAGACGATGAAAGGGAAGAATTGATTGAAAAATTACAGAAATTTGTCCTTAAAAATCATACCTACTTGAACAGGGCAGAAGAACTTAAACATAAATTAATAAAATATGTGGAAGCTAAATGATTTTAAAGGGATAGAAACTAAAACAAATTCAAGTTAGATTATTAAAATACGAATTCTTATGGTGTATTATTTATGAAAAAATCAACTCAACTCACTGGAATGAAAGCTGAAAAAACCAGTTTAAGGGAGTATCCAAGAAAAATTGGTAGAAAAGTAAAGGCTAAAATCAAGGGCACAAATAAACCCAACAGGGACAGTCGTAGCTTCAGGGACTTCTCAGGATTTCTTAAAAATTCAATGATCTCCCCAGTGATACATGCACCATTTAGGGAGCAGGATAAAAGGTGTTTTGCAACCATGGAAAACATTTCCAAGTACTTGGAATCCATGGCCCTAACGAATATGGATGATTTGGTCACAGTTGTGCTGCCTGTGCACAACAGGGTAGGTACTGTGAGAAGTTCTATAGAATCTGTTTTAAATCAGACTTACACTAAATTTGAGCTCATAATAATTGATGATGGTAGTGATGACGGTTCTGATGAACTTTTAAAATCTATCAACGATGAAAGAATAGTACTCATGTACAATAAAGAACGTGGAGGAGTTTCTAAAGCAAGAAATATGGGGCTGGAATCTGCCAAGGGAAAATATGTTGCATATCTAGATTCTGACAACATGTGGGATCCGCGCTACCTTGCAGCCATGGTTGGTGCCTTTAAAAAACTTCCAGATGCTGATGCTGTTTACAGTGGTCAGTTTCTGTATAAGGGTGACAACAAACACCCATACGCTGTTCGCTTCGGAAGTTTCAACAGATCCCTCTTAAACAACCGTAATTACATCGATATTAATTCACTTTGTCATAAAAGGGAATTAGTAGAAAATGTTGGGGTCTTCGATGAATCCTTGGAAAGGCTGGTTGACTACGATCTCATACTTAGAATATCAGAATCTGCTCAAATATATTCAGTTCCAGTGCTTCTATCTTACTACTACTTCGACAATGCTGAAAATACCATAACCAACATACCAGGTTATGTGAGTTACCTCGAAACAGTGCGTGAAAAACGTGACATCAGGAAGGAAAGGAAAAGTAGAGAGCTTTCAAATTCTGGGCCAACATTGGATCAAGGTGTGAGTATAATCATACCCAACTACGAAGCTCTCGAAGATCTGAAGGAATGTTTTAATTCCATACAGGAACTCTATGGCAGCGAAGTTGAAGTTGTTGTTGTTGATAATGCCTCATCAAAACCTGTTACAGATTATTTAGATGATATGGCAGATAATAACAGGATAAAGCTCATTAAAAATGTTGTGAACTATGGTTTTACCTATGCAGTAAATCAAGGAATTGAAATTTCAAAACCTGAAAATGATATTCTTCTAATGAACAACGATTCCATTCTAACTCCAGGATCCATTGAGGCACTTCAAAAAACAGCACACAAACTGTCTGATGCAGGTATCGTAGTTCCTCAACAGGTTTTACCTGCTGAAACTAAGACAATTAATGAACATGTTCCATTTGCATATTCATGGTACGAATGTGATGTGAATCTGTCAAAGGCCCATAACAACATCATAAATGTTCCAGTTTTCCATTCTGGAAATGTGGTTGAACTCAGTTTTGCACCGTTCTTCTGTGTGTACATCAAACGTGAAGTGCTTGACAGTTCTGTTGGGCTGGATCCTGAATACGGTCGTCACTACAGATCTGACCGTGTGTACTGTAACTTCATCAGGCACATCATGAATTTGAAGGTTTATTACGTTGTGGATGCAGTTGTTTATCATAAACTGCAAAAATCGACAGATGATCTGTCCAGCAAACCAAGTAAAGGAACCAGCTTCGATTTGATGTTCAAAAAGAACCAGTGGGATGAAGAATTGGCAGCCGAGTTAGGCTATAAAAAACCTGTATGGGATTTCTAATACAAGTCCATCGTAAAAATCAAACCAGATCCATTTCTGAATTAATGGATTAAATCAACTGGTAAATACACAATAAGATAAAAAAAAATGGATTGAAAAGAATTGAATTTTTTCACATTCTACAGATTAAATTCAATTTATTTTCTACTTTTGATTCTATCAAAGATATTATGAGTTTTATATTTAACATAGCCTCTAAAGGTTAAATATTCTTTAAACTGTTTTGTTTCCCTGTTTAATTTAGTTTTCAACCTTTTTAGTTCTTGATTCTCTGATCTTAGTTTTGTTAATTCTGATCTTAACCTTTCATTGTCTGAATGGATCGATCTATTATTTTTTTTGATCTTCCTGTTTAGATTCTCCAAGTCCCTGATCTTGAACTTTTTGTTTACATTATCCTTAAACAGCTCAAATTCCTTTCGAGTATCCGACCTTAGAATGTTCAAATAATTTCTTTTGTTATGTTTAAGTTCATTTAATTCTTCATCTGTTAAATTCATGGCCTTGAAATCTTGTTTAATTAATTCAAAAAATTCTTGTCTGTGTACTTCATCAACTTGGAAGTATCGATGAATCACTGCGCTAATCTTCTTGTCTATAACTTCGGCCTTGTAATCCTCATAATTTGGTAGGGACTTAAAACATTCCATGTTCAAGTTTTGAATCTTCACTATGTCAAAAAATCTCTTATCGGCACCTGAAGTTATAGAACCTTCTCTGTTAATTCTGTGAATGTATAGAGGTTCCATTACCAGTGATACTTTATCAGCATTTAAATATGTATGATAGAAGAATGGGTTGTCCTCAAATATGAGTCCTTCAGGAAATTTAGCCTCGATTCGATCTATAAATTCTGATTTATATATTTTGTTGTATGCATTAACCGCCAACAACAATATACAGTCTTTTGTATCTTTATAATTGAAAGTACCCTCATTAAACCTTTCATCCAAACATTTAAGATCGTAATAGTGGTCAGCTTCTGCTTCCCCATTGTTTTCATCTATGATTCCTATGGTACACATCACCATGTCACTGTCATAATTTTTAGCATTGTTGTACAGTTTCTCATACATGGTTGTGTCTACATAATCATCAGAATCCACAAATCCAATATATTCCCCTTTAACCTCCAGCATACCTGTATTTCTTGCAGCTCCCAGACCTGCATTTTCCTTGTTTATGATCTTTATTCTATCATCCTTCGATGCGAATACCTCTAATATTTCAGTCGATCCATCTGTTGATCCATCATTTACGCATATAATTTCTATTTCTTTGAGTGTTTGACTAACGAGACTCTCTAAACACTGGCCTAGATAGTTTTCGATGTTATAAACTGGAACAATAATTGAAATTTTACAATTCATGGGAATCTCCTAACTGGTTAATACATAAAAAAAAATCTTAGTTAACTAACAATTCCCATCACGACTTATAAATTTTTAGGTTTCCATATTTAATAAATCTCTAATTTTATTGAAGTACTGTTCTTCATCGTTACTTGAAGAAATAATACCCTTCAGGTCGTAATAAAATCCATTTTTAGCTGTTTCATGACTATTTCTATCTGCCCTAAACATTGCATTCCATATATGAAATCCCCATATTTCATCTAAGTTTAATTTAGGCACAACACGTTCTGAAGGATTTAGATACTCGTCATAGTCAAAGAAATTAATTGGAGATGCGAAGTTGGGATCAGACAGGTACATATAATATTCCCTATGATGTGTGTCCATTACGGATTTAAGCAGGACAGGACCTGTTTCTCCATGTTTAACATTGTCTAGATCCATTGTTTTCAAGGTATTTCTTATGCATTTTAACAGTTCATCATCCTTAGAAAGCCGTAAAAATCCATTATTTGGACGAATACTGCCATCAATCCCGTATTGAGATGAAATAATAGGACCATCAGGAAGTGCATCGTTGATATTTTTTACAGCTAAAATATCACAATCAAACCATGATTTATAAGTCTCCTGTAAGCATTTATACCTGAAAATATTGGCAAATCCTGAGTAGGATCCCTTGTTAAAACCTTCTTTATAGGTAAATATTTCAGATTCATCCATAACATCGTTGGCATCTGCAATCTCCACACCAACTGGAACATTTTTTAGATCTTCATAAGTGTACAGTGTGACTTTGTGGCCAGTTAGCAGCATGGATTTAATGGAAAGATGCTGTAATTCTGGTAAACTGTTATTTTCACTTATCCATAGTGTGAACAGTTCATTGTTTCTTTGTTTACTCTTAATCCTACTATTCACATAACGATTTAGGGCATCTTGTGATGATTCTAGTAATTTATCCGAGTTTCCAAACAGAAGGTAATCCTTAAACAGTTTTTTATTTATATT
>WASR01000301.1 GCA_009712615.1 Methanobacterium sp.
CTTAAATATTCATCAAAATAATATCTGTTCGAGAAGAAATTTAAGGAGATATTTCAAATAAAAGAGCATATATCCAACATTAAAATTGTTAAATGTAGATATAATCTCATGATTTACCAAATACTCCTTTAAATGTTTGTAAAAAATTTGTTGTTGTTTTGATATTATGATTGAACAGTTAAACTTCGCATTATTTCATTTAATAAATCAATACGCTGGAATGAGTCCTGCGTTTGACACTTTGATAGTTGTTCTTGCCAAGTACATGCCCCTGTTAGTTGTGGTGGGTATGATTGTACTATGGATTTTCAAGGATAGAAAAGCCCGTGATATACTTCTTTACGGATTTTATGCAGCCATAATTGGACTTTTGATCAATTACTTGATAGGATTTGTTTACTACCATCCAAGACCATTCGTTATTCCAACTGGAACATTGCTGTTTAGCTATCCTGCTGACTCATCATTCCCATCTGATCATTCCACCATCATCTTTTCAATGGCGATCATGCTCATGTACTTCAAAGAAACAAGAGTGGCTGGTTTAATATTTCTGGTGATGGGAATAATTGGGGGAACTGCAAGGGTTTTTTCAGGGGTTCATTTCCCTCTGGACATTGCTGGATCCCTTTTAGTTTCTGTTATCAGTGTGTTCATAATCCTTCAGCTTAGAAATCAATTAAATCCTATAAACAACTTTATTATGACGATTTATGGTAAAATTCCAGGAAGAGGGGGATGAATTAATGATAAGTATAGTTGAATTAGTTAGTAACTTTGCCATATACATCATTCAAACCATGGGGTACTGGGGTGTTTTTATTGGAATGACCCTCGAAAGTGCATGTATACCTATTCCAAGCGAAATTATCATGCCATTCAGTGGTTTTGTTGTTTGGCAGGGCACCACCAACATGACTTTGCTGGGTATAACCTTAGTTGGAGCATTAGGAAACTTGGTTGGTTCATTGATAGCATATTTTGTTGGTTTAAAGGGAGGAAGACCATTCCTTGAAAAGTATGGTAGGTATGTGTTTATTTCACACTCAAAACTGGAACTAGCTGACAGATGGTTTGAAAGGTATGGATGGGAAGCTGTTCTTATAAGTCGTATGCTTCCTGTAATACGTACATTCATTTCTTTACCTGCAGGAATTGCTAACATGGATCTAAAGAAGTTCAGCCTCTACACATTCATAGGTTCACTCCCATGGAGTTTTATACTGGCGTATATAGGGGTACAGTTGGGTCCTAATTGGGATCTAATAAAATCTTACTTCCATGTCATGGATATCATGGTCTTCATAGGAGTATTGGGAGTCGTTGCTTATCTGGTGTTGAAATACAGATCTAACCTAAAACAACCAACCAATGGCCAGAATAGTCAAGTTCAAGACAAAAAGATGAGGGATGATAATTAAATGAAAAATCTATATAGCATATTTCTTGGAGCTGTTATGGTAACAGGATTATTTTTTCTAGTTGATACCTTATTCTATAACAACAATTCATTAACAACCAATCTGTTCATCATAATTTTACTTTTAGGGGGTTACGTTGTGACCTACACTTCAAGTACGTTGAAAACAAGAACAGCCATATTTTCGGGATTGTTGGTTGGTATGGTGTTAATGATTTACCAGCTCATATTTAACAGGTCTGCGATTGAAATGGCGGTTATAGGGGCTTACTTCATATTACCTGGATTTTTCATGATGATAGGGGGTTTCACAGCCAAACTCACCAATAAACAATTGAAGGAACTCCTTGATCATTTCTTAAAAAGAAAATTTGACGGCGAATCAAAAAGTTCGGGTAAATAAAATAAAAATAATGGAGTGAGATCTTTGAGAAAATTGTTCAAAATATTAATAATTGTAATTTTGGTACTGGTGGGGTCAGTGGCAGCATTTTCAGTCTACCAATATGAACAACCGTCCTCAAGCAATGTTATGAAGGGAGATCATAATATACTGGTACTTCTTGCCGATACAGATGAACAGAGGCCTGGTATTGGTGCTGTAGATATGGCGTACGTGTTTAATGTCATAGATGGAAATGTTAAAAATATTACAACCATATATCCCGGAGGAATGAGATCAACCACCCTAGAAGAACCAGCAGCTGCAGGAACTGGAAAGATGTTATTAAACGATGCACTCTGGTACAACAACACCACCCAGGATTCAAAGTATGCACAATCCATTGTTCAAGAAAATACTGGTATAAAAACAGATGCAGTGGTAATTATAACACCAAATGCTGTTGATGCTGTTGTTAATGCTGCTGGCCCTATCAATGTACCTGGATATGGTACTGTGACCAACAACACAATTGATGTTATAAGAAATCTTACTGAGGAAAAGAACAGCACCTTGAGCAGGGGAAATGCAACGGATCTGATAATGAATCCAATTTTGGCAGCCGCAAAGAATCCAACCAAAGCACCTGGACTGTTCCAAGCTGTGGTTCAACAGTACCTAGCAGGCAACATAGTTGTTATACCAAATGATCTCATGACCCAGTTTGCAATATCAAAGGGAATAAATTCCCTCTAAAAAGTTTTAAACAAAAATAATTCTGATCATCCAATTACTACAACAACATCAAGGAATTGGGATATACATTGATAAAATTAAAATAAGACCCAAGAGTAGCAGAACAAACAGATATATCCATAGAAATCAAAGTTGGTCAGATAAATCATGGATAATAGGGGCTATGAAGATGATGTGGATTTGAACCCCATCGCTATTTTTTTATATAACATTTTAATACCAAACACTGCTATATCCATCAAAAACATGTTAATAAACTTTTATTAAATAAAATAAACTAATATTCATCTACAAGTAAAAAAATTATTGTATAAATTTATCAGCATTCCCTGTCATATTTACTGATTTTTCTTTTGAAATCGTTATCATCCATTTCGAATTTCTGTTTTCTTCTATCAAAAACTTCTTCGCGCTTGTCAAGGTCAGATAATTTTTTTTCAATTTTCATGAATTCCAGTGATCTTTTGGATTCATCAACATCCCTCAGGAGATTTTTGTAGTGTTTACCCCCAAAGTTTGGAGAATAGATGGGTTTGTCCATTTTTTCCTTTTTCTGGCAAGCTGATCTCATATCACCCTTCACAAGTTCTAATTTTTTTAGCTTAAGTTCATCACCCAGATAATTGACTTTTTTCTGTGCTTTTTTTATCCTTCTTATCTGGATCAGAATAAATATTAGGCCCACAACTGCAATTGCAGCTATTATTATGTAAAATGTCCTTTCGCTGATGTTTGGAATTACGACCATTGTAGTTACCAACCTATAATACGACTCAACTAAAATTGTTTTTAATGCTCTACTTATTTTTATGTTGGTTGGTTCTAAAATATTTAACCCACATTTGAAAACATGGATTAGACCAGTTTTAAGAGGGATTGAAGTTGTCCTCATTTGGGTTATTACTTTGGGTTTAAATCGTAGGGTAAATTATTTTAGTATTAAAAAAATAATTTAACTGTACAAGAAATTATACGATGAGTTGTTTTAATTTATAAATGCAGGGGGTAATGTTCAATGACACATTCAACATTAAATTTACCTACAAACAGAATTGAGACACTTGCAGATGGAATATTTGCCATTGCAATGCCGCTACTGGTTCTTGGAATTTCTGTGCCGAAATTACCCTCATCCACAGATCCTCAAGTTTTCAATGCATATATTTTCAGCATAATACCTGAAATTTTTGTGTATATCTTGAGTTTCATACTACTGGCAGTTTTCTGGTTGAACCACCATGTATTTTTCGTTATAAAAAAAAGTGACATCACACTACTTTGGATCAACATATTCTTTTTGATGTCAATAGCCATAGTTCCGTTTACAACTTCGCTGATTGGGAAGTATGGCCAGTTCCATCGTTCTGTACTAATATTTGATCTGAACATGCTCGTAATTGGAATTTTATTTTACTCCATCTTTGCATACGCAGCGAGACATGATTTCATTGCAGAGTCTGTGAAGAAGAACTCTAAAGTTATTCAAAGATCTAACCTAATACTTCCAATTCTAGCAAGTATTGCAATAATAATTTCGTTTTTCAATTCAATATGGAGTGTTTTCATATTTTTCCTTCTACCAATTACATTCACCATCTACAACTTTGCAAGACATCTTTTTGTAAGGAAAAAAAATAATCAAAGTTGAATATTGTAATAAAAATATTTCATGGCTACATATTTTTTTGGAGAATTCACTCATTTTCAGAAAATATTAATAGCTAGTACTCCAAATGTAGAAATGGGGTGTTAGTTATTAGTCACTATAAACCATCTAGTAAAAAGTTGGGTGTTTTCCTGATACTAATTGGACTACTTTGGAGCATAGCTTTGATTCTTTTAAATGTCATGTCTCCACTCATTAGATTAGGTCTAATAGGCCTTGGTTCCTTTACGTTCGTGTTGATTGGAGCCTACTATTTAAACCAATTTCCTGATTTTGGAAGTGGTGAATTTAGAAAAGCAATCACTATCTCGATACTTGTGGTTTTCTTTGCATCACTTGCTATGGGAGATCAAATTCTGCTCTCACCAGACTCTATTTTGGGACAAGTATTAAACAATTATTGGGCAATTCTAAGCACAGTAATAGCATTTTACTTTGCATCACGTGTTTTGGACAACCAATCCTCAGAAGATAAGGTTTTAGAACAAGAACCTGTAGAAAAACCAGAACAATAAGCAACTAAAAATAAAAAACAGTAATATCTACCAATTTTTTAGATATTAAAATTAGCCTCATTATATCAAGTTGTGGGTTAGTGTAACATCCTAAAAAGAAAATATAATTTAAGAATTTTTATTTTTTTAAATATGCTGGAAGATGAAGTTTCCAATGTGTATGGTTACACTGGTTTCAATTATGGCTGCAATAAATATTAGAACTGCGGCAATGCCAAACAGGGCCAGAGCATCTTTAATCTTAGCATAGTAGTAGTTTTTTTCTTCATCCTTTCTTATTATATCTATGATGATGGTGCTCAACCTCAGACCCGCAGCACCAGCAATTATGAAACCTGAAATTTCAAATATTCCATGGGGAACAGTGTACACAATAAATTTAAGGGGTGTCAGTGAACCAATACTACTTGCCTGTCCTCCAATAACAGGGTTCGATGCGACATATCCTAAAAATGCACCATAAATAAATCCGTTGATGATAATTAGGATAACTGTTATTATGGCTGTGACTCCTCCCGCAAAGGTTAAAAACAGGCTGAACAGGTTGTGTGAGAATATTGTTAGGAAGTTAAATCCCTTTTCACTCAAAAATTGTCTGTCTGTTTGAACCATGGTGGTTAAATAGCTGTTCACAGGGCCACTTAAGAACATGGCCATCAAGATTCCTGCAGCAACTGATAGGAAATATATTGAAAATGAAACCATCAATAACTTCTTGTTTCTATGGTACAATCCTGAAAAATAATTTAAATAACTGTTTTGATCATTGGTACCATCTGATTCACTCAAATTAAACTCTCCTTAGATTATAAAATTTTATTTCTAAAAACTTATTCTATTTTCCTCACACTTAACCTTTTATTGACTGTAGGAAAATAGCCCAGTTTAGAAACTAGTTTTCTTTATTTGGAACATACAGTCCAAGGTACTTGGCCACGATTTCTATGGTGGATCCCTGTACAAGGGCAGATATTATTGTGATGAAGAAAATTATGTTAAAAATTATCTCTGATCCTTCTATGCCCGCAACAATTGGATAGGTAGCAAATATGATGGGTACAGCTCCCTTGATGCCTACCCATGAAATGAATATTTGATCCTTAAATCCTACCTTGAATGGTAAAAGACACAGGAAAACAGCTACGGGTCTTGCAATTAGTATTAGAACCACTGAAACAGATATTCCTATTCCAAGCACTGGTATGATCTGGGATGGGAAGACAAGTAGTCCTAGTGTTAAAAACATTATTATTTGCATTAATAATGCTATACCATCGAAGAACTGTACTTGTTCCGTTTTATGGACAAAATAGCTGTTTCCAAGAATTAGTGCTGCAATGTAAACACTCAGAAAACCATTTCCCCCCAAAAAGTACGATATTGAGAAGGTTAAGAAGGCAATTGCAAATGTGAAAACAGAGTAAAGTCCCTCACTATGGAGTTTGATGTTGTTAATGATCCACACACTTCCCTTACCAAAGAAGAACCCAATTAAAATTCCTATGCCCAAAGATTTTATCAGGAGAATCACCATGGAGGTGATTGAAGTGGTTGGGTTTAGTATTAAAAAGATGAGGGTGGTCACAAGGAAGTAGGCCATAGGATCGTTGGTTCCACTTTCAAGTTCTAATAAAGGAGCGATATTATTTTTTAATCCCATTTTCTTCGAGTTGAATATGGCAAATATTGCAGCAGCATCAGTGGATGATATTATAGAACCTATAAGCAATGATTCAAGTAAAGGAATATGGAGAAACCAGTATAGAAAAATTCCGGTCAATATTGCAGTTATAAACACACCTATTGTTGATAGGGTTAGTCCCCTCCACAGTATGGGTTTTACTTCGCTGAACTTGGTATCCAGACCCCCTGAAAAGAGAATTATCACCAGGGCGATTATTCCTATAAACTGTGCAATACTTGGATTGTCAAAATAAAACCCTCCAATTCCTTCAGAACCAGCAAGCATTCCAATTAAAAGGAAAAATAGCAGTGATGGCACTCCGAGGCGGTGGGAAGTTTTGCTTATAACGATGCAGATAAAAAGTAATACTGACCCGAATAAGATAAACTGTTCCGATATCATTTAAATATAGTTTTATTCATGGGATTATTTATATTTTTAATATTGAACTGATTAGGTTCCTTAGATGATCAATGGTTTTCAACAGGTATTTTTTTTCTTGATAATTTCGGTATCAATTTCTTTAGATGTTTTCATTTTCTGGGCATGGTTTTGGATCATAATTTTTATTAGTACAATTCAACATAATATTAATTGAAATAACCTGATTTAGGTTGATTTAAACTGAATTGATCAAATTTTTATTAGAAAATCCAAGGAGTTGTGATCTGATGTCGAGGGTTGTGTGGTTTGAAATACCTGCAGATGATCCTGAAAGGGCTGCTAAATTTTATGAGGATGTATTTGGCTGGGAAATTGAAAAATGGGATGGACCGTTTGATTATTGGCTTATCCGAACAGGTTCTGAAGATGAGCCTGGAATACACGGAGCAATCATGACCAAGGATATGGGAGAGATTGTGAGGGACACAATTGCAGTGGATTCATACGAGGAATTTGCAAAGAAGATTGAGGTGCAGGGTGGAAAAATGCTCACAGAAAAAATTGAAGTGCCAAACATGGGATACATGGGTTCCTTCAAAGACACAGAGGGCAATATCTTTGCAATCATAGAATCAAACATGACAGAAACATCCACGAAATAAATTCAAAATGGTTGGGGCAACATTTAAGCGTTTCCACGTTAATATAATAGTATTAATTGTGAGAAAATTCCAGAAGTATTATGGGATGATAAGATCGCAACTGTGTACAACCCTAATAAAAAACATAATTGGTATTACAGAGGACCCACACCCACAAAAGACGACCAGAAAATGATGAAAGAATATTTAAAACATCGTTTCAAAAGAAAACCTTAAAAAAAAATTTAGGGATTTTCTACAGGGTCTAAAACCAAAAGGGATGGGCTATTTCATTCAACTATCTAATTTTTTCATTCAATTCCGAGTAAATTTAAAACAGTGACTGATAACTCATTATTTTCTGTTCTGCCGTTACCATAAACTATTGAAACGGTAATCACATGGTTCTCCTGAGAAACATCAGGATTCACAATCTTATTGTCCTCCCCTGTAAGGATCAATTCATGAACACGATCTTTGGGAATAAAACTCGTGAAATCCCTTATAATTTTACCAGTGAACTGGTCGGTAATTTTGTAACTTCCTGCAACTGTTTTGAAAAGGTCTGAAGATGGGGGTTCATTGTTTTGATCAAGGAAACTAATGGTCATGATCCTGCTTGATCTTTCTGGAATTTTCTTGTTCTTTGAAACCAAGTTCAAATCCATGTAAATCTCTTTAAAGGAGTAATCCACCTCAGGAAAACCCAAACCAAATGGTATCCATGGGGAGGCATACAACAAATACCTCGGGCCATTGTTGGCTATAACCGTGGAAATTTCGTTGTAAATATCTGAAAGACTTCTTGGATCAAGGTTAACAGCATTATCATGTGTTAACAGTTCAACAACAACATCACCTTCTGAATACTCTTTAACAGTTTGTATTGCCTTAGTAATTGGAATTCCTTCACTATTACTTGTAAATATCTCTGTAATAGCATAGTCTATCCTTTTAGAAACAGATTTAAGGGTGCTTGATCTCCAGTTCATGGAGGCTGAAAATTTAATTGAAGGGTTCAAAATCTTTAGGGCGGAAGCAATTTCCCCTGCAAAGTCCGATAGAATATCAGATTTTTCGGCACTGGTGTAACCATCCCATGTTTGCCATTCAAAATCCTTGAAAGAAACACCGTTTAAATCTGGAAAATCCTTGATCAAACGGGATAATGCATTTTTAAGCTTGTTTCTGTGTGCAGTGTTGGTAGGATCCACCAGCGAATCACTATCTGAAGATTTAAAAGCATTTAAAACAAATATTACCTTGAGTTCTGTGTTTTCAACGGTTTTAAATATGTTTTTCAAATTTTTATGCACAGTATCGTAGTTATTTAAAAGAAGATTATCCAGATAAAAAACATGTGTCAATCCTCTAGATTCAAGTTCCACCAGATCAGGATAAGGATATCCTTCCACAAGATATATACCTCGCATATTCATATTAGGTCCCCTTTAAATTTTTTTTGTACACATATTTAAAGCTAAGAGTCGAATATTTTTCTGATATTAATATGTACTTTCAAGGGGATAAAATTTAATAAAAAAAAGATTTGGCTGAAAAAAGGCACCATAATTGGATCATATTTTTATCCAAATATTGAGGTCACTTCTTTGATCAGGGCGTTTCCAAGTTTTTTATGCTCCTGGACCGATGGATGAACACCGTCGAGTTCGCTTGCAACCATTAGCTTGGAACTGTCCAGATAGTAACAGCCATGTACCTCTGCAATTTTCTCTATGTAACCTGGTAATTTTTGAGATTTGTTGTAGGAATTTCTAAACTCATCATCAAAACCAGTTACATCCCGGATGAATGGTGGTGATAGTAAAAGAATTTCAGGACTCATACCATTGGGTCCTGATTCACTTTTGAGTATGACTTCTACAAGAACGTTTATTCCACGTGCAATTTCTGTTGTGGACAAAGAAAATCGTTGTTTAAGATCGTTGGTTCCAAGCATTAGAACCACAAGATCAAGTGGTTTGTGACTTGCGAGGCAAGGTATTAAATATTTTAAACCATTTTTTTCGGGGCCATTAACTGGATCGTCCCATACTGTTGTTCTACCGTTTAATCCCTGTTCAATAATGGTATACTCCTCACTTAAGCCATTGGCAAGTATTCCAGTCCACCTTTCTTCTTCATTCATCCTCATCTGATCAATGGGATTAAAACCCCATGTTATTGAATCACCAAAACACAGTACCCTTCTTTTCTTTATCAAAGAACCGACCTCAAATAGATTTTTTTAATTAATTTTTTTTTATTCGAAGAGCTCAACATTTTCTTCAAGGTAACTGGTTATCTGAAGATTTTGGGTGCATTTTTTTTCACAGTCTCCGCACTGATTACAGAATCCAGCACTCATCCTCTTACCCTTAAGGAACTTGTAGTTACCAGTTGGTTTTTCCATGTTGTCATACATGTAAACATCATTCAAGAGACTGAGATTTAATGGGATGTCAACTCCCTTGGGACACGGCATGCAGTAGTTACAGGTGGTGCATCCCACATGAACCCGGTCTGAGTAGATATTCTTGACTTTTTTGTAGAGTTCAAGCTCATCATTTGTAAGACTGTTAATATGGCCTCTTTTTGCGATTTTCAGGTTTTCATTCAACTGTTCCATAGTGCTCATGCCACTCAGCACAACATTGACTTCTGGCTGGTTCCAGAGGTAGCGAAGTCCCCATTCAGCCGGACTTTTCCTGTTCTCTGCCCCATTCCAAATGGACATAACCTCTTCTGGAAGGTTTTTAGTCAAACATCCTCCCCTCAAAGGTTCCATTATCACAGTGCCAAGGCCTTGATTTTTCGCATAATCCAGCCCGGCCTTACCTGCCTGAAACTTTTCATCCATGTAGTTTAGCTGGATCTGAGCAAAACTCCAGTCATATGAATCTACAACCAGCTTGAAGAATTCATACTCATCATGGAATGAAAAACCTGCATAACCTATTTTTCCCTCATCAACTGCATTATCTAAAAAATCAAAAACATCTGCGAGTAATAGAGACTGCCAGAAATCTTGATGCAGTCCATGTAAGAGGTAGAAATCGATCCTATCTGTTTGGAGCCTTTTCAGCTGTTCATCCAAGAAAAAATCCAGGTCTTCCCTTTTTTGAATGAGCCAGCTTGGCATCTTGGTTGAAAGGAACACATCTTCACGATAATTGTCCTTCAAAGCATTACCTAGGAACACTTCGCTCATCCCTCCACCATGGGCTGAAGATCCATGGTATGGATAGGCGGTATCTACGTAGTTAACTCCTTCGTCAATGGCATGGTATAACATTTCCCTTGCCAGTGGTTCGTTGATCTTTTCAGGGTTTCCATCAAGAATTGGAAGTCTCATACATCCAAAACCGAGAATTGAAACCTTTTCACCAGTTTTTCCAAATTTTCTGTAAAGCAAATAATCATTCTCCATAGGATAAAAAAAAATTTTGTTTCAAGATTGGGGTAGAATGTAATAAATTCAAGCCACCCATTTGAATATCAAATTTCCATTTTTATATTGATTACCTTCGATCGCATAAATTATTTTTCATATCAAATGAAACAGGATTAAAATTTAGTAAAGGGGATTGGAATCAATTAAAAAATCAGGAATTAAGAATAGAAATTCAACTAT
>WASR01000023.1:0-6011 GCA_009712615.1 Methanobacterium sp.
TATATACTTAAGGATAACCTCCTTAAGAAGGGAGTAAATTATAACCAGATATCCCAATATCCTCAAGAATACAACCGAGATATTTTGGCTTGAAAGTCCCATCATCACTTCCACATATGAAAGTGCAAACATCGCAAATCCAAGTGCTACATAAAGAGCAAGAACATATTGTTTGCGTTTAAATGCCATTAATCCTAAAATAACAATGATTAAATCGAAACACAGGTTTAAAGTAGTTGTAACATCGAAGGCCATAAATTTTTATCCCCATTGAATTTAATATTTTCATTTCTATTCTTGATTATGGTATGTCATGTTCTAAATATTTAGTTCCATCTGCCAAATCCACCAAGTATTTAGTACATCGGGATTACTGAGTGGCTCTTTATTCAATGCTGTTCAAATTTATTGATCATGAAAAGTTATTTCAATCTGTTAACACTTACTAATACACCTTGAATAAATTGGTTTGTTATCAACAGGTTTAGGAGGAATTGATTTTGAAGATAGATGAAGGAATTGTGATGCTGGAAGTTGCCGGCACTGTTCCAGGCATGTTTATTTACCCAACTGTCATGTGGGACTCAGAAAACATGGTGCTCGTGGATGTTGGATATGGGGGACAGTTAGATGCACTTAAATATGCATTTAATAAGGAAGGAATTGAGTTTAACAAGATAAACAAGGTAATTATAACCCATCAGGATCTAGATCACTTCGGTGGACTCGCAGATATGATTGAAGCATCGCATCATCCAATCGAGGTCCTGGCCCATGAAGAGGATAAACCCTACCTTCAGGGAGATAAACCCCTTGTAAGGTTAAATGCAAACTTTTTAAATTCCCTACCGGAAGATAGAAGAGAAATGATTAAAAAAATGGCTGAAAATTTCAAAAAAGTTGAAGTGAACACAACACTGGTTGATGATCAAAAATTAGACTATGCTGGAGGCATAACAGTCATACACACACCAGGACACACACCCGGACATATCTGCATGTACCATCATCCGAGTAAAACTTTGATTGTTGGTGATGCAATGAACATCACCGATGGAAAATTGCAGGGTCCAAGGAAAGATATCCTATCAAAGGAAGACTACACATTGGCATTGAAATCTCTTGAAAAATTACAGAAATTCGATGCAAAAAATATAATCACCTACCATGGCGGCCTATACAGAAATATAAAACACCAAACAATTGACAGCCTGATAAAAGATTAATCATAATATTTACAATTTTTTCACAAAATCGATTGATTGCAAAATGGGAAGTAGGGATGATCGATGTGAAACTCACATCTGTACTTACCTTTCTTTATCAATGTTGCATTAAAATTCTTGAGATGAATAATAACTATTTAATGCAACGAAAAGAATAAGTTCAAATTATCCCAAGGTAATATACATCTAAAAATCAAGTTATAATGGCGGTAAATATCATGGACCTGTTTACACATTTTTTAGTGCCTTATATCATTCTCTATGCCCTTAAAAGTAAGAACAAACTTGCAGGGGCTTTTGGTGGTATTTCACCCGATTTTGACACCATATTTATCGCCTGGATAGGGCTTTTGTCCCCAAATTTTTTCATATTCTCCCACAGGGGAATTACCCATTCATTTATATTTGGTTTTGTAACATCAACCCTGTTTCTATATGTGATATCACGAAAACAGGTGAATGAATTCATTGGCAACCTTATAAGAAGAGATATTTCGGTAAAATTTACCAAAACAACGATTGCTATCGCATATTTTGGTGTTTTAACACATCTTTTCCTCGATTATTTAACAACCCTAGGAATACCTTTATTCTTCCCATTTTCGATTACTAGGTACGCTTTAAATCTTTATCAATCATTAGATGCCTTAACAATTGTAATTGCTTTGATTGTACTCATCATCATTTATCTCAGGGTGGATGCTAAATATAAAAAGGCTGCCATGGCCATTTTCATGATAATTTTAATTGCCTTTGGAGGTGTGAGGGGCTACGAAAAAATCAACATCATGGATCATGAAACACCCACTTTGTATGGTAACTACTCAGAACTTGATGTGTATCCAACCAACGATATTTTCGTATGGAATGTGGTGAAACACAACCCTGAAAACACTAGTTTTGCTGTGTCTGTTTACAATGGGTGGTACAACAACCAGTCCAATGTAAATTATTATTCAAGCCCGTTGATTAGTGGTGGAGATTATAATGCAGGCATTAGGGCCATAAAAATAGCTGACAACTATCCTTCTGTTAAACAATTCAAATGGAATAATTTCTATGCACTTGAAAATGCCAGTTACAATGGGAACAGTTGGGATATTAACTACTACACAATAGTCAATAGTTACACAAAAAACAACATAACAGTTACAGTTTAAAATAATAATGTTTGTGTTAAAATCTTCTTTTCTTAGTTTCTTTTTAGGGTTAGATCTTTCAGTATCCCCTCGTATGCAAGTTGTACTTCATGATTTTCTGTTTCAAAGTTTTCAACGAAGTTTCCGAGTTGGTTGTTGCAGATACCTATTTTTCCAATGCTCCTTAGTATTTCCCATTGAATTGGAGGTTTAATTTCATGTTTTAACATTTCCATGAGCACATCAAATGCCTTCCTATTTTTTTGAAATCCGCTCAATGCCCTTACACATTTCCAGAGCAGAACATCGTTGTCTTGATTGCCGGTGTTTTCAAAGGTTGTTTGTATGATTGCATCAGCTGCTGATTGGTCCTGAGTTTTGTAGGTTATCCCTCCGACAGCATCCACTGCTTGTTCCTTTTTAAAAACATCGTGGTCACCTGTGATTGTATGGATGAGGTAGGGTAGTGCAGGTCTGCCTACCTTCACAATTGTTCTGGCTGCAAGGTCCCGTTGTAATGGAAAGCTCTTCTTTTTGAAATATTTGGAAGGCAGCTCCTTTTCTTGGTTGTTTCCTATCACTCCTAAAAGTTCAATTAGATTTGGAACTGCAATTTCACCCATTTTTCCCAATGATTCTGACATTGCAATTATGGAATAGAGGGCCTTCTCATACTTCATTGCACCACATAAAATGGCCACATTATTTAAATTTGGTGTTCTACATAAAATTTTCGCAGCTGCTGTCCTTTTTTGTGGATTTTCATCCTTCAACATTAAGACTAAAGTTTCATCAGATAATTTGTTATATTGTGAAAGATCCTCATCTGTAATCTGTCCCCTTCTTTCACGGTTTACCTGTTTAATTTTTGATTGATCCATTTATTTTCAACTCAGTTTGTATTTTCTTGTTTTGACTTATTAAAATGAGTATTTCACAAACCATCTGCATATTATTGGTGAAAATTCTGATGGTATAATTTTTTTTAGAAGTGATATTTTGAAAAACCCAATATTATATTAAGAGTCACAGATATAAATCGGATCACGATATAATTAGGGTGTTAGTTTATGGAAGATGTAAACGAAATAGTGAGATCATGGGAACAGATCAACAAACGTATAAGACTTAAACACCGGAAAATCGCACAAAAATATGGTTTTTCCTTTGAACAGTTCCATCTACTCATCGAACTGGATCATCATGATGAAATGACATTTTCATCGGATTCCCTTCCCCCAACCATTGGAAACATCGCAGATTTTACAGGCAACGCACCACACACCATCTCTGAACGTGTGAAAAGGCTGGAAAAAAAGGGAATGATCCTGAAAATTAGAGATGAACAGGATCATAGAATCTGCCGAGTCATGTTGAGCAAGGAAGGGCAGAAGATGATCTCTGAAATTAAAAATGAAGCAGGGAACATTTTCCTGAATAACGCCTTGAGTAAAATGGATGAAGAATCTTTGGAAAATCTTTTAAATGGTTTGAAAGAATTGGATAAAAACTTGGATTCATTGATCTGAGTTCAATAACCATGAATTAACTATAAAATTTAAGGGGAATATTAATTTGAGTAATGAAAAAACTTGTAAACCAGAGCACAGCATTAATAACAGGGTAATTGCACTACTCGTTGCAACTTTAGCCTCATTTTTCACACCTTTCATGGCCTCTGCCGTGAACATAGCAATTCCATCCATAGGTTCTAGCTTTGCTGCAGACGTAATCCTTTTAAGTTGGATTCCAACCGCATTTCTGCTTGCAGCCGCTGTTTTTGCGGTGCCATTTGGAAGAATTGCTGATATCTATGGAATGAAGAAAATATTCACCTATGGAATCATCATATTCACAATCGCATCATTTCTCTGCGCAATTGCTCCTTCCATTATATCACTCATAGTATTCAGGATAATGCAGGGTGTGGGTTCTGCCATGATATTCGTTACAGGGCTTGCAATCGTATCATCAGTATACCCCAGAAATGAACGTGGAAAGGCCATCGGTATAAATGTCTCGAGCGTTTACATAGGACTAAGTATGGGTCCTGTTTTAGGGGGTCTTCTAACCCAGTACTTTGGATGGAGAAGCATTTTTCTTGTGGTTCTTCCCCTTGGACTGTTGATTATTGCCCTAACGCTCACCAAACTCAAGGGAGAATGGGCAGAATGTGCAGGGGAATCATTCGACATCCCAGGATCAGTTATTTACAGTGTAGCGCTCGTTGTATTGATATACGGTTTTTCAATACTCCCTGGATTGGACGGAATTATAATGGTTTTAGCAGGAGTTGTTGGGCTTTTACTATTTGCAGCATTTGAATTAAGGGTAAAAAATCCTGTATTTGAGGTCAGACTGTTTAAAAATGTTACTTTCGGTTTCTCAAGCCTTGCTGCACTGATAAATTACAGTTCAACCTTTGCAGTAGTTTTCCTATTGAGTCTATACCTGCAGTATATCAAGGGCATGGATCCACAGGCAGCAGGTATAATTCTGGTTGCACAACCTGTTGTTATGGCAATAACATCTCCAATAGCAGGACGCCTTTCAGATAAATTTTCCCCGGGTATAATTGCCACAATTGGAATGGCCATCACAGCAATAAGCCTTTTCTGCTTCACATTCTTAAGCAGTTCAACAAGTATTGAGTACATTGTAATTGTTTTACTTGTACTTGGATTTGGTCTGGGTCTTTTCTCATCTCCAAACACCAATGCAATCATGGGATCTGTTGAAAAGAAATTTTACGGCATCGCATCTGCAACTGTTGGTACCATGCGTTTAATTGGGCAGATGCTCAGTATGGGAATTGCCATACTGGTATTCTCACTTTTCATTGGAAATGTTGTTATAGAACCTTCCAACTATCCTGCACTCCTTTCCAGTGTGAATACAGTATTCATGATCTGCGCAGGCCTATCCTTTGTTGGAATATTCGCTTCCTACATCAGAAAATAACAAATAGGGTTGTAAATAATGGAATTGATGGGTTAAAATCTAGCCTCTCAATTTTTTTCCAACTATTTTTATTTAATTGAAATCAGGGACCTAAATGTCTAAATTGTTATGAGTCTTACATAATCTATTTTTCTCGTGGTTTGAAACATTTTTGTCAGGGTGTGCATTCTTTGGGCATCTCCTTCGAGTATGAAGAGTTCCAGACATTTATCTTCCTTGAGATGGTTGTGTATCTGTGTTCCGATAATGTCTTCAAAATCGTGCTTAATTTCTGTGACCTTATCTTCAGATTCTTGTTTATGTATCAAAATGAGTATTGAATTTATGTTTCCCTCAAGATTTTTTTTATCTTGATTATCAGCAATTAACATGCGTGCACTTGCCCTGATAACATCAGACCTGCCAGAGAATCCTGTTTCATCTTTGAGCTGATCAATCTCTTTAAGCAACTGTTCACTTAGGGATATGCTGATGATTGTCATGGGAAATCATTTAGTTAATATGTTTAATATAGTTATTAGTATTATTTATTTTGAATCCTCAATTGAAATTAAATTTTATACCCCGCATTTATCACTGATCTGGCAGTGTTTTTTGAAGATTTTATTTCAATTCAGAATTTTAATAATGTTTTATAAATTATTTGCTAAAAATTATTAAGATTAGTTTTAAATATTAATAAACC
>WASR01000023.1:6021-10988 GCA_009712615.1 Methanobacterium sp.
ATATAATATGTTGTAATATTCTTCTAAACCATTTGGATAAGGGGTAAGATGAAGAAAAAAAGGGTAGCTATTGTTATAATAATTCTTTTAATTTCTGCCATTGTTTTAGGCTATCTGGCCCAGCAAAAAAACAGCACCAAGACTGAAAACAGCAAAATCGGAGTGGTTGTTAGTTTAGGTCCTGAAGTTGAATGGGTTAAAGCTGTTGGTGGATCCAAGGTGGATGTTACCCTCATGGTTCCTGCCGGATCTGATCCCCATACCTACGAGCCCAGGCCAAACCAGCTTTCCCAAGTTTCAAATGCCCAGATGTATGTTATGATGGGTTCATCTGTAGAATTTGAAAACAACTACATGGACAAAATTCGTGAAACCAATCCCAACCTTCTTGTTGTAAACGCATCTGAAGGTGTGGTGTTAATACCCAACTCTGCAGAGAACGAATCAGAAACTGTAGATCCCCATGTATGGGCAGACCCTAAAAATGCTAAGGTCATGGTAAACAACATCTATAACGGACTGATAGAGGTTGATCCAGCTGATAAAGATTATTTTGCAAAGAATAGAGATGCCTACCTTCAAGAGCTCGATGAACTGGATAAAAATACCACCAAACTTCTCAAAAATAAAAATAATACGTATATTCTCGTGCTACACCCTGCGTTTGGATACATGGCAAGGGACTACAACATAACAGAGATTGGGGCCATGATAAATGATGAAGAACCATCACCCCAGAGAATTGCCATGATGATCAACACAGCCAGGGAGTACAACATAACAACTGTTTACAATGAACCACAGTACGATCCAAGGTTTATGCAGTCTATTGCCTCGCAAATTGGGGGAAATGTGGTTACAGTAAATGATCTGGATGAAAATTATCTGCAAAACATGGCAAACATTGCAGTTGCCTTCTCAAAAGCATGAAATTTATTTAATTTGATGATACAACTTCACCAAGGGAAATGTTTAAAATGTCAGTTAAAGCCGTGAAAATTAGAAATGTGGATTTGAAATACGATGAGCAGTTAGTGTTGGATGATATTTGTCTCGATATTGATGAAAAGGATTTTATGGCAATAATAGGTCCAAATGGCGGAGGTAAAAGCACCCTATTGAAGTTAATTTTGGGGATCTTAAAACCAGATTCTGGTGATGTTAAGGTTTTTGGAAGAGATCCAGTAAAATCCAGAAAACTAATGGGTTACCTACCTCAGCATATTAATTTTGACCCTGATTTTCCCATAAATGTGTTTGATACTGTGTTAACAGGGCGGTACCATGGTTTATTTAAGGGTTACACTGACAAAGACAGGGAAGCTGTTTTAAAAGTTCTGGATGACATGGAGATCAAGGACCTCAAGGACAGGCAGATAAGTAAACTGTCAGGGGGTCAGATGCAAAGGGTTTTCATTGCCCGTGCCATAGTTAGAGAGCCTAAAATTCTTATCATGGACGAACCCATGGCAAGCATTGATCCTGAAATGCAGAGTTCATTTTACAATCTCATGGCACGTTTAAATAAAAAAATGGCCATAATTCTGGTGAGTCATGATGTTGGAGCAGTTTCCACCAATGTGGATAAGATTGCATGTTTGAACAGGAAACTCTATTACCATGGAGACGTTGAAAACTCTGCCCATGGATTGGAAGAGATTTATCACTGCCCAATAGAACTTATAAGCCATGGAATACCTCACAGAATACTTAAAGACCATTAATTAGTTGTTGTTATCTATAGGAGATTTGATATCATGCTTGAAATTTTCCAGTACCCATTCATGCAAAAGGCCCTTGTTGCTGCTGTTTTAATCAGTGTGGCCTGTGGAGTTGTGGGAAGTTACGTTGTTATAAAGAGAATTGTATCGTTGAGTGGTGCAATTTCCCATGCAGCATTTGGAGGGGTTGGTATGGGGTATTTTCTGGGTGTTAACCCTGTTTTAGCTGCCATACCATTCAGTATAGTTTCAGCAATGGCCATAGGCGGAGTTAGACAGGTTGCAAAGATAAGTGAAGATACTGCTATTGGAATCCTCTGGAGTGTGGGCATGGCAATAGGAGTAATATTTATAAATTTAACTCCAGGATATGCTCCTGATCTTTTCAGTTATCTATTTGGAAGCATATTAACAGTTTCAAACTCTGATCTCCTGATTATGCTTGTGCTTGATGTTATCATAGTGGTGGTGGTTTACATATTCAGGAGGGAATTTCTTGCAGTTTCCTTCGATGAAGAATTTTCAAGTGTTACCGGTGTTCATGCCCTAGCAATATATCTGCTTCTTTTGGCCCTTGTTGCTTTAAGTGTGGTTGTTCTGATTAAGGCAGTGGGTGTTATTTTGCTCATTGCATTATTCACAATTCCTGCTGCCATTGCTAAACAGTACAGTTATAACATCAGAAATCTGATGATCCTTGCAACTATGCTTGGAATAATCCTCACAACCACGGGTTTAGTACTTTCATATATTTTTGATCTTGCTTCGGGAGCAACCATTGTAATGGTGCTTGCATCAGCATTTGCGATATCATACTACCTGAATGGTTAAAAAAAAGTGTTGATACTGATTAAATCTTATTTTTCAGGGATGAAAGATTGCCCATGAATTTTTGTTTAATGAATAATTATTTATCAATCTTCGATGAAATCCTAGTATCCATGAGGAGAGAAAGTATTTACAACAGGTACGAACCTTCAGTTAAACCTGTATCTTACGGTGAAGACGAGTCATACTGGTTTATTTTCAAATCTGACAGCATGCTTATAAATCCTGAATCCAAGTTGAAGATTCCTTTTCATATTGATTTAGATGAAATCAACCTTGTTCCACTGAGGAAAAATTATATGGGCATTTTAGATGATCATCCAGTCTACGTTGTAGAGGTTGATCCTGAAACAGAGCCATTGGATGGGATGGAATTTCTGGATCTGCGTGAAACCTACGATATCCTGGATGAAGATGTTTATCTTCTGGCAGGTAGGGCTGTTCAAATCATGAACTGGGATAAAAATCACATGTTCTGTGGTAAGTGCGGAACAAAGACCATTTCAATGGAGGATGAAAATGCTAAGATCTGTCCTGAATGTGGATTTACAAGTTTCACAAGGATTTCTCCGGCTGTGATAACCGCCATAATAAAGGATGATAAAATTCTCATGGCCAAACACAGCTATGGGCTTAGAAATAGATATGCATTGATTGCAGGATTTTTGGAAGCGGGAGAAACCCTGGAAGAAGCTGTTAAAAGAGAAGTGATGGAAGAGGTTGGTCTGAAAGTTAAGGACCTCAAGTACTTCGGAAGTCAGCCATGGCCGTTTCCAAATTCCCTCATGATAGGTTTTACAGCGAAGTACGCTGGCGGTGAAATAAAGGTTGATGGAAAAGAGATTGTGGATGCTAAATGGTTCGATGCAAGTGAAGTTTTAAGATTCCCCTCAAAAATCAGCATTGCAAGTGAACTTGTGGACTGGTTCCTTGAAACATATTCCTAAACCATGGAATTTATGATTTTTTACCGGTTAGTTCTGTAATATTAAGTTTGATAACTGCGGTTCTCTTGAGGGAGGATTCTGAGTATTCATAAAGATTTGAAGCTTTACCATCATATTTATTCATGATACAGTCCAGAGCTCTTATTTTTTCTTCTGGATCTTCAATTATTTCGGCAGTTCCGAAACCCATCACACTCGAGTAATGCATTCCCCAGTTACATGGCCTGTCTGACTCTACAATTTCACATTTGACATCTACTTCAAAGCATATATTTTGGTTTTCCTTTAAAATTTCCATTTTTTTGCCTTCAACTGAGGAGTGAAGGTATATTTGGCCTTCGTGAAATCCAAAGTTCATTGGAACTATGTAGGGTTTGTTAGCTTTAGAGAAGCCAACTCTGCATACATCAGCTTCTTCTATTATGCTGTGAATAATTTTAATATCCTTTATTTCCTTCTCTGATCTTCTCATTTCAATTCCCTTCAAGGTATTTTGTACAACATATTGGAACATGTTCATTACAGTCCCATCCTTCTAAAATTTATCACGTTTCAAATATAATATGGATCCCCTGCTTGTCACTTAAACATTGATTTTATAATTGGAATTGTGTCAAAATGATGGGTTTAAACCTTCTTTATGAAGTGTAGTTCATAGCTTTATCATTACCCAATATCATACAATGAACATTTTTTTAGCGTTTTATATCCGTGAATTCAGTTATTAACCATTATTTGATTAATTATTCATAGATAATGAATACAGTTTTAATCCAGTTCCCTCAATCCAGATCAACCAGACTGCAATAAATAGCCTTTCAGTTGCACCATGATACTGTGAGAATTGTGTATACGAGAGTATTAAAAGTGTAAATATTGAAAGTAATCCACATATTAATGAAAACGTTCGATAATGTCCCCATTTAATATTATTACTTCCCCGTAGCGCTTTCCAGGTTAAAAACTGCGCTATTATAATTAATAAAAATGCAATGGCACTTACAAGACCATGTGATATTACATCTTTAGCATATATTACATCTGCTGGGGCGGACAATAGTGTAACACCAGCCAGCACTATGCATAATCCAAATGCAATTACTAACCATTTTACGACTTTTCCTGTACGATTTGGTAGATTAGCACCAAGTCCTATAGCAAAACCAATTGATAATAAACCAAAGACCATAAAACTTATATTTTGAATGATCCCATATGGACCTAAACCTAGATCACTTACATCATTGAAAATCTGGCTGTATCCTGGCCTTAAAAGACTTTCCACCATTATCATGAGACAGAATAATATTGGCGCAATAATACCACAATATGCATAAAATTTCAATCTGCTCTGTTTTTTTATGATAACATCATCACTATCCATTAAACCACCATTTTATTTGATCTATTTGTACCAACAACATATTATTTTTAAATCTGTATAGGTGAACTATGTTCACTTATATTATAT
>WASR01000050.1 GCA_009712615.1 Methanobacterium sp.
GTTTTCAATATCATTTCTTAATTATGAGATGGAATTGCATAACAATTTTTAAAATAATTTTATGGAAATAGTAAAAATCAACAGTTTTTTTAACATAACTAAGGTGGTACAATGAGAATACTTTTGATTCATTCTGATTATTTAAAATATAAAACCAAATCCAAAACAAGGATAGCTGAAAAAATACCCGAGGATAAGAAACAGGGAGAGTATGAGAATACTCTTGTGGTATTCACAGCAGTTGAGAAAGAAGACGAAAAAAATCCCGATATTGTCGTTGAAAATGCTATTAAAGAGATTAATGATGTATTTGGTAAAGTTGGAGCACAAATTGTAGCAGTATATCCATACGCGCATTTGAGTTCCTCTTTAAGTTCACCTGACATGGCGAAACAGATTTTATCCAACATGGAAACTGGACTAGCTAGTTTGGGGGTAAACGTTAAGAGGGTTCCTTTCGGATGGTACAAATCATTTGAAGTTGCTTGCAAGGGCCATCCATTATCTGAACTTTCAAGAACCATAACCGATGAAAAACCAGATGATACGCCTGAAGAATCTGAGGAGAAATCAGAATCTGCTAAATCTGAATTTTACATACTGTCTGAAGGAAAGCTTCATGAGATCACAGACTACAATTTCGAAAATAACGATCTTAAAAAACTAGTTGATTATGAATTGGGCAGAGGAGAATCAACAGGAGAAGAACCACCTCACGTAAAAATTATGAGGGAAAAACACCTTGCGGACTATGAACCATCTGCAGATGTGGGTCATTTAAGATGGTATCCTAAGGGAAGGCTAATACGTGATCTTCTGGCAGATTATGTTTATAATTTGGTCACTGAAAGGGGAGCCATGCCTGTTGAAACTCCAATAATGTACGACCTGGCAGATGATGCCATAAGGGTGCATGCCGAGAAATTCGGTGAGAGACAGTACAGAATGGGCACAAAAAACAAGGAATTAATGTTGAGATATGCATGTTGCTTCGGTGCATTTAGGGTGCTTTCAGATTCCTTTTTAACTTGGAAAAACCTTCCTGTGGGAATATATGAATTATCCACCTACAGTTTTAGATTGGAGAAAAAGGGCGAAGTTGTCGGTTTAAAACGTTTAAGAGGCTTCACCATGCCGGATCTCCATACGGTCTGTGCCGATGTTGACCATGCAATGGTTGAATTTGATGGCCAAATTGACATGTGTAAACAAACTGGAATAGACTTGGAAGTAAACTATGAAGTTATAATGAGGGCAACAAAGGACTTTTTCAAGGAAAACAAAGAATGGGTCTTTTCTTCTGCAGATAAAATAGGTAAACCTGTTTTATTAGAAATTTTGCCAGAAAGAAAGCATTATTGGATTGCAAAAATGGATTTTGCAGCAATCGATTATCTAGGAAGACCAATTGAAAATCCAACCATTCAGATCGATGTGGAGAGTGGTGAAAGATTTGGAATAACCTACATCGATTCAGATGAGAACGAAGTAAACCCAATCATAATTCACTGCAGTCCTACAGGTAGTATAGAGCGGGTAATTTGCAGCTTACTTGAAAAAAGTGCCATTGAAAGAAACTTCAAACCACCAATGTTACCAATTTGGTTAACTCCATCACAGGTTAGGGTTATTCCAATTGCAGAACGTCACAATGATTATGCACAGGGTGTTGTCCAGAAAATAAGAGATCAAAATGTGAGGGTAGATCTTGATGAAAGACATGAAACTGTTGGTAAGAAAATTAGAAATGCAGCAGGTGAATGGGTGCCCTACGTTATTGTAATAGGTGATAGAGAACTCGAAGGTGGAGCTGTTACTGTTAATGTAAGGGAAACAAATGAAAAGATAGAAATGGATATTGACGAATTAGTCAAAAGAATCCACGAAGAAACAAAAGGCATGCCATTTAGAAAACTTCCTCTTCCAATCACACTGGGGAATAGGGTTAATTTCTAATCCTATTTTTCAGTATTCTTATTTTTTTTTGTTGGATTAAGTATTTAGATTATATTTTTGGCTAACGAACTATTCTTCTTTTATTTAATGGATATAATTCTCTCTGTTTCTATGGACTTAATCAGTTTAATCCATTCTCCTTGCTATGGCCTAGAAATTTAACATAAATATTTATATTATAAGTTATAAGTTATAATTTAGAACTTATAATAACTAATGGAGGCAGACCGCATGGCTGAAATAATAGCAATACTAAATCAAAAGGGGGGCTGTGGTAAAACAACAACTGCAGTAAATTTAGCAGCAGCCCTAGCACTTAACAATAAACGTGTCCTTGTTGTGGATATGGATCCGCAGGGAAATGCAACAACTGGGTTTGGAATACAAAAAAATGAAGTAGATAGTACCATATATTCAGTTTTAACAGGTTCCAGTACTATTGAAGACGCAATAGTACCAACCGATGTTTCAGGACTCGACGTTATACCAAGTAATATTGCTTTGAGTGGTGCTGAAATTGAATTAAGTAAAGAAGTGGGATATCACACTATTCTGGAATTGGCTATGGAAGGTGTGACCGAAAATTATGACTATATTTTCATAGATGTTCCACCTTCATTGGGTATTTTGACTATTAACTGTCTTGTAGCAGCAGACAGTGTGATAATACCTATACAAGCGGAATTTTATGCACTGGAAGGTATGGCAGATTTGTTAGAAGCTATACAATTGGTGGAAAGTAGATTAAAAAGTCCTTCTCCAATCAAAGGTATTTTACTCACACTCTACGATTCAAGAACACGCCTTGGAAGGGATGTATACAGCAATGTTAAGGAGTACTTTGGCTCGTCTGAGTACATATTTAAGACTACCATTCCCAGGAATGTAACACTTGCAGAAGCACCGAGCCATGGTAAGCCATGTATTATATATGACGATGAATCAAGTGGTTCCCAAGCTTACGTTGATCTCGCCAAGGAAATCATCAAGATCGACGGGATGGTGGACAACAAATGACTCAGAAAAAAGAAAGCGCCCTTGGAAGAGGTTTAGATGCATTAATTCGAATGGAACCCGAGAAAGAGAATAAACCTGAAGAAGCGCAAAAGTCCAGTGAGAAACCAAGATCTAAAAGTTCAAAACCTACAACTAGCAAGCGTAAACCGACACCTAAAAAACAGAGAGCCACTAAAAAACCCAAATCTGAAATCCAAGACAACTCTATACAACAAGACCTTGTGGACAGTGTAATAAATGAAGTAAACAAGAACCCCCGAATATCTTTGTGGTCCGCTAAATCAGCAGCAGTATTAAGATTACTCAAAAAGACAAAACCTGAATTTAGTATTAGTAAAGAAGCTTCTGCACTCATAGAGGATGCTGTTAAAGATAAGTACCCTGAACTATGGGAAGTGTTTGAAGACAAAAATATATGATAACTTATAACTTATAAGTTTCCAAGTTATAACTTATAAGTTATATCTTATACTTATTTTTTAAAGAGATAAGAACATCAAAATAATCATTTAAAGGGTAGCTTGGTAAGAATTTTTAAGTTTAACAAATATTTCAGCTTTTTTAATATTAACGCCTATATTCTTAAGTTCTTCTAGATTTTTATATTGTTTTCCACGCTTTCTAGATTCAACAATCCTTCTTGCTGAGATTTTTCCTATACCTGGAACTCTGAGTAGTTCTTTATAAGTGGCAGTGTTGAGTTCAATTGGAAACATATCCATGTTCGAAACTGCTGTAACATACTTAGGGTCCATGTCAAGGATCATGTTACCATCTTATTCAAAGGTAAGTTCCTTCAGATCGATTCCGTAGGAATTAACTAAATGATCTGCTTGATAAAGTCTTCCAGTTCTTAAAGGAGCCGGTTCTTCATGACCCTCAAGTGGAGTACCCTCCATGGAATTGAAAGCGCTGAAGTAGCTTCTTCTAATATCCATCTTCTTGTAAAGCCAATTTACTCTCTTTAAAATATCAGAATCTGATTCATGGGATGCGCCAACTATGAATTGTGTGGTGTGACCAGATGGTGCTAAATTTCCATCCCTTTTCATGAGTCTTTTGATCCATGCCATTCTCCTTAATATATCTGTGTTAAAATTTTTGGTTGATGATAGTTCGTTGAACCCTTCAGAAGTAGCTGCTTCAATGTTTATACTAACACGATTAGCTAAACTCATGGCTCTCTTGATCATATCATACGAAGATCCTGGTAGTATTTTCAAATGAATGTAACCTTGATATCCATGTTCCAAACGAAGCTGCCTTGCGACCTCAACCATGTTTTCCATCGACACATCAATATCTCCAGGAACTCCCGAACTTAAAAAAAGACCTTCAACCAACCTGTTATTATAGTATTCAAGAAATATGGATGTCAGTTCAGATGGGGATAGTTCCACTCTGTTGAATTTATTGGCACAGTTATTAACACAGTAGGTACAATCATTTGAACATTTATTGGTCATTAAAACCTTAAAAAGTGGCATGCAAACTCCGTTAGGATTAGTTGCATTATACACTCCTGGTAATTTCTCAGAAAAAAAGTTGTCTGGGTTGTAATTTCCATAATTACATCTGTCGTATTTGGCAGATTCTCCAAGAATTTCCATTCTTCTAATTCTGTTCATTACAAAAAATATTATGAGTTGATATTAATTATAATTTTTCAAAAATAATCAAATTATAAATAAGATCAACACTTACTAAATAGTATGAGAGCCGTTATAGCAGGAACAGGAAGTGCAGTTGGGAAAACAACAATTTCTACGGGTATAATGAGCGCACTTTCGTCGGAGTATAATGTTCAACCCTTTAAAGCCGGTCCTGACTATATAGATCCAACCTATCATGGTTTAGCCACAGGAAATGTTTCCAGGAATCTCGATTCTTTTTTCATGACAGATGGCCAAATTCGCGAAGCCTTTGAAAGGGGAATGAATAGCTCTAAATCAGACATGGGATTAATTGAAGGAGTTCGGGGACTTTATGAAGGTATAAGTTCCTTAGGCGATGTGGGAAGCACAGCATCAGTAGCAAAAGCCCTGAACGCACCAGTAATTCTGATTCTAAACTCTAGAAGTCTTGTTAAAAGTGCCGCTGCAATTGTCATTGGGTTTAAAACACTTGATCCATCGATAAGGGTAGATGGGGTTATTTTAAACTATGTGAAAAATAAAAAACACTACTTAAAAACCAAAGAAGCTGTGGAAAAACTTTCAGATACTCCTGTGATAGGAGGCATACCCCGAAAAGAAGCTATAACTGTTGAACAACGACATTTGGGTTTGGTACCCGCAGTTGAACGTGAAAATATCCTCCAATCTATAGAGAAATGGGGCTTAGAAATGGCCAAAAACATTGATCTAGATGCTCTAGTTTCTATAATGAAAAATTCGGGTGATTTACCTAGTGGGAGGGAACCAATTTGGAATGAGGGAAATAGAAAACCTGTTAAGATAGGAATAGCAATGGATGAAGTATTCACTTTTTATTATAAAGAAAATATTGAATCTTTAGAAGCAAATAAGGCCAAAATTGTACCATTCAGCCCAATACATGATGAAACAATTCCTGATGTGGATGGATTGTACATTGGAGGGGGTTACCCTGAAATATTTACCAAGGAACTGTCTAGCAATGATTCAATGAGAGAATCAATACTCAAGTTTCACAATGATGCTAATCCAATTTATGCAGAATGTGGGGGGCTTATGTATTTATCCAATTCTATAAATGGACATAAAATGTGCAATGTTTTTAAATATCCTTCTAACATGACTAAGAATGTTCAGGCATTGAGTTATGTAATTTCTGAAGCTCAAAATGATAACATCATTTTAAACAAAGGTGAACAGTTTAAAGGCCATGAATTCCATTATTCGAAGATCGAAGTAGCAGGAAACAATCCTAAATATGCATTTAAAATATTACGGGGTCGTGGAATAGATGGTTCTAATGATGGCTTGATGGAAAACAACACAGTTGCAAGCTATGTTCATACTCATGTTGCTGCTTGTCCTCAGTTTGGTTTAAATTTTGCCAGGAACTCATACAGCAAAGATTCATTGTGAAAACATAATTGGAGAAAACATGAAAATAGCAGTTTTAGCTGAAATGGCACCAGCAAAAGCATTTATACCTATTATTCAACAATTAGATGCAGATATTATTGGATTAACCCATGGCCATGGAGTAGAAGAAATATTGGGTAAATACTGCACAGAAATACATTCTATTGGCCAGAGTAGGGGGCATGGTGCTAAAAAACGTTCCAACTCTAAGATTGCTACCTTGGTGATTGAGGATATCTGGCGAGTCATTAAATTCCTGAGGGGTAAGGATATTGATCTTTTAATGACTTGTGGAAATGCAGGTGATGTACGAAAAGGGATAGCTGCAGCTAAAATCCTTAGAATACCAAACTTACACATCGAACAAGACATTTACAATCCAATAGAAATGTTGGCATTTTCTAATTTAGTCACTGTTCCTACTCCTGAGTATAAACAATATGTAGTTGATAGGTATGGTCTCAAAAATGTCCATTCAATTGGTGGTTATCCTATGGCAGTTTATGTGGACAGACTTGAAATGGAAGATTCTGATTCTGTTAAAACAAAATATTCTGCAGATGAATTTTATTTACTTGTTTTAGGGGGAGATGTGAAGGGGGAAGATGTTCCACACATTATAAATCAGGTGGAAAGTCTTAATACGCCTGTACTTGTGGTTCCGTTTAGGTTCAGTGAGTCTTATGTTAAATCTTTTGTTAAATCTCCAAATTTGAAAGTTTTAGAGGGCTATGTTGAGTTACCTGGACTTATGAATGCTTCTAAGGGAATAATTTATGGTGCAGGGATGGGTCTGACCATTGAAGCAGGAGTACTTTCCACCCCTGCTATTAAAATAGCTGGTTTTCATAGGAAACATGCAAGTGTGGATCTGGCTCATGAAATAGGGATCGAAGTGGCTGAAATAAAGGATATTGCTGATGCAGTTAGAGAAATAAAAACTCCTAATGGTAAGAAATTAGTGTCTAATGGTGAAGCTGCTGTTAAAAATACTCTTAAAATCATAAATAATTTTGATCAACTGAAAACTAATTCAAGTGGTTTTAAAAGTTTTAGAAGTATATGGAATGCTAGATCTGAATTTAAATAGTGGGCATGTTCTAAATTATCCAATAAGGTCTAGTATGAAAAGGTAAATTAGGTATATAAACTATTTTTAGATTTGATTCAGTGAAGAATTTTATTAATTCCTAATTTTCACAGTTTAGTATATGTATATCAGATCTAATTTTAGTTCTCTTTATATCGTCCTTCTCAACACCTATAAAAGCTTAGTCAAAAAAATTAAATCAAAAAATACTTATTAGATCATTTGAATAGCAAGTCTGGTGATAAAATGGTTGTAAAAATAGGAATCATTAAATGCGGTAACATTGGTACCTCTCCAGTAATTGATTTATTATTAGACGAGAGGGCTGACAGACCAAACATAGATACTTGTGTAGTTGGTTCTGGGGCTAAAATGAACCCAGAAGAAATCGAGAAGGCTGTACCATTAATGTTAGAAATGGACAGAGATTTTGTTATATTCATAAGCCCAAACCCAGGTGCACCAGGCCCTGCTAAAGCTAGAGAATTATTATCTGCAGCAGACGTTCCTGCAATCATAATTGGTGACGCTCCAGGATTAAGATCCAAGGACGAAATGGATGAACAAGGCTTAGGCTACATCATCGTCAAAGCAGACCCAATGATAGGTGCAAGGAGAGAATTCCTTGACCCAACAGAAATGGCATCTTTCAACTCTGATGTAATTAAAGTGTTAGCTTTAACTGGAGCATACAGAGTAGTTCAGGACACAATCGATGCTGCAGTAACTGCAGTTGAATCTGGAGAAGCTATCGAACTCCCTAAAGTTGTAATAACAAGGGATAAAGCTGTCGAAGCAGCTGCTTTCAGCAGCCCATACGCAAAAGCAAAAGCAATGGCTGCATACGAAATAGCAACCAAAGTGGCTGACATAGATGTCGAAGGATGTTTCATGGTTAGGGACGCTGAAAAGTACATACCTTTAGTTGCATCAGCTCACGAAATGTTAGGTGTAGCAGCTAAATTAGCTTCTGAAGCAAGAGAAATAGAAAAAGCTAACGACACCGTTGTAAGGACTCCTCACGGTGGAAAAGGCCAGACTCTAAGTAAAGTTGCTTTAGCTGACAAACCAGAATAAACATACCTAAAAACGGCCAATACGGTCGTTCAAATATTTTTTTTTGTTTTACTGTTATTTTTAGATTTTCTCAATAATTTTACAGGTGCAACATGATAGAAGATCTTATTGAAAGATTGTACGAAGCAGCTAGCATGAATAGATGGAACGATCATATTCGACCAGTAGAATTAACAGAACTTGATAAACAAGCACATAAAATGGTATTAGCATATGTAATTGCTAAATTTGAGGAAAAGGACAGAAATGCTGACGTGAACTGGCAAAAACTTATCGAAGGCGGAATTTTTGAATTTTTACACAGAACCATATTAACTGATTTGAAACCTCCAATATTTCATAAGATGATGGAAGAAAAGGCTAAGGATCTAAATGATCATGTATTATCAAAATTAAAAAATGATTTTAAAGGCCTTAAACCTCAATTTGAAACTAATTTTAAGCGATATCTTTTTGATCCGGAATATTCCAAATTTGAAAGAAAAATACTAAAAGCTGCACATTATTTGGCCACTAATTGGGAGTTTAGAATCATATATCATTCATCTCCATTTATTTATGGTATTGAAGACACTAAGGAAGAGATAGAAAATCAGATTGAAGATCATTACGATTTAATAGGCGTTCAGAAACTTTCCCTTGAAAAGAAGTCTTTTGGATTCATTGATCTTTGTGGTCAACTCAGGTTTCAAGAGAGATGGGCCCATTCCCCACGTGTTCCAAAAACTTCAGTTCTGGGACATATGTACATTGTTGCAATCACTTCTTACCTGTTTTCTCTGGAAAATGAAGGATGTTCAAAGAGACTTTACAACAACTTTTTTGCAGGATTGTTCCATGATCTGCCGGAAGTACTCACGAAAGACATAATATCTCCTGTAAAAAGTTCTGTTAAGGGACTTGAAGATTTAATTAAAGAATTTGAAGAAAATCAAATGAAAACACGATTATTACCTCTTTTACCTGTTGCTTGGAGAAGAGAAATGAACTACTTCACCAAGGATGAGTTTGTTAACAAAGTAAGGATAGATGATTCCATTAAGAAAGGGATCAATTTTAAGGAAATGAACCGAAGGTACAACAAAAATGAATACTATCCATTGGATGGAGAATTAATCAAAGCTTGTGACAAATTAGCAGCATTCATCGAAGCAGACCTATCAATAAAACATGGTATTACTTCAAAAAAGCTGGAAGAAGGAAGAATTGACATTTATAAGAAATTTAAGGGAAAAAGGATATCGGGTATTGATTTTGGATACTTGTTTGATTACTTCTTTAAAAGAACGTTCACAATTGAATCAAACCTTAAAAATGACATATGAATGAAATATTTTCATATTTTTTGGTGTCAAATATGATTGCTGGTTGTGAAAACCCAACTTTTTCTTGTCTTGAAATTTATGATTGTTGGTCCTTGAATTTTGCTACGAAGAGGGGAAAAATCTCCCCATATTTTTCAGCTTCGACATCTTTTGTAATTAACCTCATTTGACCTAAAAATTTCATACCCTGAATATCCAGATATTCTCTAATTTGGACTGTTGCCTTTTGGGATCTACTCCCTCCGGAGGTGACAAAAACTCCAAATTCTTTGTCTTTAATATTTTTTAATTCAAACATATATTGGTTAATTGCTGCTGGAGTTCTACCTGCCCAAACTGGACAGCATAGAATTAATTTATCGTAATTCATGAGGTCTGTCTGACAGGGTTTTATTACTGCTTTTTTCTCCCTTAAGGAATCTAAGATTTTAAATAGATACCATTTGTCCTTTTCAGTTTCTATTACAGTTAGATCAGCATCAATTTCTTTTTGCAACCTTTTTGCTACTTTCAATGTGTGCCCTGAGTAGGAGTAACAAGCAATTAGAGTTTTCATCTTTTACCAATTCCCTTCATAACGCTCCTTTGGTAGAGGGAAGTAAATCGTGTTCAATCAACGAAGCATCTTTTAGAGCACGTGCAAAAGCTTTGAATAGGGCCTCTATTTTATGATGATCATTTTCTCCTTCGATTTTGGCATTTATATTAATTTTTGCAGAGCTTGCAAATGATTCAAAGAAGTGTTCAACATTTTCTGTACTCATATCCCCAACTTTAGGTTTTTTAAATTCAAAATCTAACACGGCATAGCTCCTTCCGCTGATGTCAACTGCTACGGTGGCCAGCGCATCATCCATAGGAATGATTGCGTGAGAAAATCTTTTAATTCCTTTTTTTGTCCCAATTACTTCGTTGTATGTTTCTCCAAGGAGTATTCCAACATCTTCAATTGTATGATGATCATCGACACCAGTGTCTCCATTTGCATGTAGTGTTAGATCTATAAACCCATGTCTGGCAAAGGAATTCAACATGTGATCGAAGAATTCGATTCCTGTGCTAACGTCATAATTACCGTTACCATCTAAATTCATGGTCACGCTTATATCAGTTTCTGATGTTTTTCTATTCCGTGTCTTTATTCTCATTGGGTTCATCTCTAATTACCTGTATAGCACCTTCAGGACATTTACCTGCACATATTGTGCACAAATGACAGAATTCAAGGTTTGTTGCCATGGCTTTTTTATTTACATCCCATATTTTAGCACCTTTGGGACATGCTTCTTTACATTCTCCACATCCAGTGCACTTGTTTTCATCTACAATGATCTTCATAACACATCTTCCTTATAACTTATAACTTATTACTTATAACAACCAATGCTTCAAAATCATAAAAGATTAATATTGGCT
>WASR01000342.1 GCA_009712615.1 Methanobacterium sp.
TCCTTATGCACATAATTTCTGCAATTCTGTGAGTTCACCTAAACCTTTAAAACCAGTTTCTCGACCTTTGTTGGCTTGGTTTTCAAGTTCTGATATCACTGCCTTTGGAACTATGACTTCGCATCCATGATAATCTTTGTCTAGTACGATCTTAGTAATTCTACCATCAACTATTACACTTGTATCTGGAACGATTTTCATCATTTCTCTCCATAAATCTGTTCTGGTTCAAATATTTTCTGTTTTACCAGTTTCAATTCTCCTGAATCAGTTTCTATTTCTCTGAAAAAACAGGAATAATAACCTTCGTGACTAGCCCCACCATTCTGCTTAACCTTTAAAAGAACAGCATCTTCATCGCAATCAGTTAAAACTTCTTTAACTTCCTGTGTATGTCCTGAACTTTCACCCTTGAGCCAGAGTTTTTTACGAGAAGTACTGTAGTAATGTGCAATACCAGTTTCTAGGGTTTTTTTAAGGGCCTCTTCATTCATAAATGCAACCATTAACACTTCAGAACTAACATGGTCCTGTGCTATGGCTATGACTAAATTTTCTCCCCCAACTTCATGTCTGAAATTTAGATCAAGTTTATCCATAATAATCATCTCAACATCCATATTGTATTAATTTTTATTTAACAGGTTTAAACATCATAATTTATGTTTGAAGTAGGATTCTACCTCTGAAATATTCACAGCCTCCTGTTCTCCGGATTTCATATCCTTGACTGTTACTTTGCCCTCTTCAAACTCTCTGGCCCCAATAAGAACCACGTAACTTATCTGTTTTGTGTCGGCGTAGGAAAGGATCTTCTTCAACTTCTTACCAACCAGATCAACCTCTGCCCCGATATTGTTTTTTCTTAATTTCTGAACAATTTCGTATCCAGTAAGGCTTAAATCTGAATTTAATGGTGCCACAAATACTTGGACAGATTGTTCTTTGTTTATGATTGCCTTCTGTTTTTTCAAGGCTTCCATAACCCTGTCAAAACCGAATGCAAATCCAGTGGATTCAACTTTTTCTCCGCCAAACAGCTCTATTAAGTTATAGGTTCCCCCACCACTTATCTGTTTTTGTGCACCGAGACCATGAACATAGATCTCGAAAACTGTGCCTGTGTAGTAATCCAATCCACGAGCAATACCTAAGTTAACTGTGTAATTTGAAAATCCAAAGGCCTCTAATGACTCTAAAAGTTTTTCAAGTTCGAACAAAGCATTACACGCATTTTCGCTACAATTGATCAAGGATTCTGCATCCTTCAATATCGATGCATCACCCTTCATATCAATAATCTTTAACAACAATTCTTTAGAATTTTGATCGGTGTTTATGGAGTTTAAAAGGGTTTTAAGTTCTTCAGCATCTCCTTTATCAATGGCTGCCATAACCTGATCTTGGGTCTCACCAAGGATATTTGCATCGTTTAATATGTTTCTAAGGATTCCTAGGTTTCCAATGTGTATTTCATAATTTTCAAGTCCTAGCTCATCTAGACAGTGTGCTGCCATGCTTATTACTTCAGCTTCAGAACCTGGTGACTTACCACCTATCAATTCACAACCCAACTGCCAGAACTGCCTGAATCTGCCGGCTTGAGGTCTTTCATACCTGAAACAACTGCCGAAGTAGTACATTTTAACAGGCTTAACTGCTTTTTGAAGTTCTTTGATGTACATTCTTGCCACAGGTGCGGTGAGTTCTGGTCTAAGTGCAAGATCCCTTCCGCTTTTGTCTTGAAAGTGATATATTTGGTCCTTAATTCCTTCTCCTGATTTTGTTGTGAACAACGATAATTCTTCAAAGATTGGAGTTTTAATTTCACCGTAACCATAAGATTCAAATATTCTTTTCATGGTGTTTTCTACATTTTTTCTTTCCTTCATCTCTTCAAAAAGAAAATCTCTGGTTCCTCTAGGTCTTTGTAATTCCATTTTATATTCCCTGCCATTCGTCAAATTTAAATTATTTTATTTTTTTAGGAGTCTCATCTCAACTATAAACTATTAGGTTCGATGTTTTAAAATATGGTGGTTTTTAATAAAAAAAATACTTGCAAAAATATGGAAATTTTTAATTTCTGTTCAGTCGTAGTGCTGAAGGTACTCTTCCATCATCTGTGGGAACGATTTTGCACTTAAAAATCTGAGTCCAAGCCTTTCTGCCCATACCTTGATTCCCTCATCTGCAGCAACAACTCCTGCACCAAGTTCCTTGGCAAGCAGAAGAACATCAAGATCTGGAGCACTATCAAGGGGTCGTATACGTAAAGCTGCTCTGTAACGTTTCCTAAAATCTGTGATTGCTTTTCCAAGTACTTTTGCTTCGATTTCAGATTTCTTTGCCCCTCTTGACATCATTACCATGGATTCTATAGCAGCTTCCCATATACCACTTTCAGATATTCTCATACCCTTATTCATCCGTTCCCTCATGTCCTGAACATATTCATAGAATATTTCAGAGGGAATTTTGGTGTCATACCTGTTTGGAGTTTTCTTAACTATCCATGTTTCTGCCTTTACGAGAGTTTCATCTGGACATTCATAACGAGACATATAATCTGTAAATTCTTTATAGGTTATTGGCGGCATATGACAGCTTATATTGAGTTTAATTCTTGATTTTGCAATGAGATCAAGCATTGCATCAACTGTTTTTGAGAGATCGCCTTCACCAAAATCATCTCGCAGTTGAGTATCTGTAAAAGCAGTGGTATCTAGAACAAATCTCTGTTTTGCAAGCATTTGTACACCTCAATCCATTTTACGTCAGTTACCAATCATTAATCATTTTCACACTTAAACTGTCACCAAATAATATATTGAGATATATGAAGTCCACTTTATAAAAGAATTTCTAAATCTTAGACATCCAACCAATACCCATTATTAGTTTAAAATTCTGTAAAACTGAACTCTAAACAGGAAGTTTCCATTCTAAATAATTTTATTAATGTTAGAACAGAGTAGAAAGTGAAGGAATATTACGAATACTTTAAAAAAATTTTTATATGGAGATCTAAATGATTACTGGAAAAACAAATGTTTTCGGAATTATAGGGGACCCTGTTGAACATACCCTATCACCAGGAATGCATAATGCAGCTTTTAAAGAACTGGGTCTGGACAATATTTATGTACCTTTCCAAGTTAAAGCAGAACATCTCGAAGATGCAATAATCGGAGCTCAATCACTTGGAATCAAGGGATTTAACGTTACAATACCCCATAAAACAGAGGTAATAAACTATCTTGATTATCTGGACATTGCAGCAGGACTCATAGGTGCTGTTAACACAATAGAATTCGGTAAAAATGGTGCTGTAGGTCATAATACCGATGGTATTGGTGCAGTAATGGCCATTGAAGAAATAACGCCAGTAAAAAATAAAAAAGTAATCATATTGGGTGCAGGGGGAGCATCCAGGGCCATAGCTTTTCAGCTGTTATTGAGTGGTGTGGATAATTTGGTTATAGCAAACAGAACTGTTGAAAAGGCAGAAGAACTCAAAACTGATCTGGTTGAAAAATTGGATCATGAAGTTCGAGTTTCAGGCCTGGATGAAAATCTCACCAACGAACTTTCAGATGCAGATATCCTGATAAACACAACTCCTGTTGGAATGTATCCAAACGTAGATCAAAAACCTGTTGTAACGGCAGAAATAATGCATCCAGATCTTGTGGTGAATGATATAGTATACAATCCGCTAAAAACAGGTTTATTAAAGGAAGCGGATAAAGCGGGGGCAAAATCAATTTCAGGAATAAAAATGCTCATGTACCAGGGTGTGGAAGCATTTAAGATCTGGACAGGTATAGAACCTCCTGTTGAAATATTTCAAGATGCACTCATGAATGAGCTTGACTTGGATGAAATTTGAATTCGAACAAGGTGATTTTAGTATGGATAAAATTCCTGTAACAGACAATCACATACACGTTGATCCTATTAATGGTGAAGGACCGCTGGAAACAGCGAAGAAATTTTCGAGGGCTGGAGGTTCCTTCATGATAATTCCTAACAAACCAACATGGACCGTGGACACATCAGATTACAAGGAAGCCATGGAACTCGTAATCAAATATGTGAATGAAATTAACACCGGAACTGATGTTAAAGCATTTGCTGTTGTTGGTGTTCACCCGGCAGAACTTTCGAGGCTTATCAAATCTGGAATGGATATTCCTAAATCAGAACAAAAAATAAAAAATGCGCTAAAAATTGCCCAGAAACTGGTTTTAGATGGTGAAGCAGTTGCAATCGGCGAAGTAGGAAGACCTCACTATGAAGTAACTCAAGAAGAACTTGATGCTCAAAACAGGGTTTTATCTTATGCCATGGAACTTGCTAAAGAGGCAAACTGTCCAGTTCAGCTTCACACAGAATCTGCAGGTCCAAACCAATACTTGGAATTTGCAGAAATGGCGGATAAAGTTGGACTTCCTAGAAATAAGGTCATAAAGCATTTCTCAGGACCATTTGTGCTTGAAGAAGAAAATCATGGACTTCTCCCTTCGTTAATAGCCACCAAGGATGTTGTAAAAACAGGATTAAAAAAGGGAAAAAATATCTTGATGGAAACAGATTATCTGGATGATAAAACCCGTCCTGGAGCAGTATTAGGTCCTAAAACAGTACCAAGACGCACCAGAGAAATGATAGAACAAGGTCTGCTTAGTGAGGATGAGGCCTACAAGATACATGTGGATAATGTTGAGAAGGTTTACGATGTAAACCTCGAAATTTAAATGGAAATACTCCAATTTTTATGGTTGTTTCAAAAAAATAGTTTTTAGCCTCCGTGTCCTCCACCGATCAAGAAGCTCACAACTCCAATTAAAACACCAATGAGCACAATTTCTACACTAGTTTTAAGCAGGCTTTCTCTTGAAACCTTTCCGAGGTAAATTCCAAGGATCACCAATGCAATGAAACAGAGTGTTATGGTTGTGAATATGGCAGTCATCCTACTTGCAATTAAAATAAAAGGAAGCACTGGGACGAACGAACCAATAAAACTCGAAAATCCATGGACAAACATGCTCATATAAACTCTTTTCTTTGCCTGTTTATGAATAACAGTATCATCAAGAGCCCCTTCACCAATAACCATTTTTTGCTCGAGTTCTCTTAAATTACGAGCTTCTTCTGCTCGTTCACCAATAAAGGAACCAAATGCGTTGGAAAGAGCTAATGCTATTCCTCCACTCAAACCAGTCAATCCTATGACGTAGTTGGGAATTGGCACTCCTCCTGCACTGGCTACTCCACTGGCTGCGAGAGTGACACCCATAACTGCTAATATTCCGTCAAGCGTCCCTAAAGCCACATAACGGCTCATTTTTAGATATTCTTGTATAAATTCCCTTATTGACATGAGTAGAAATTCTCCTTAACTAAATTCAATGAAAATTTTTTATTTTTTTTATTCATTCTAGATGGTCCAGATTATTAACTTAAATATATTTCCAAATTTTTATACTCAATTCTTTTTCTAGAATAAATAGTTTTGAATTAGCCCCTTCCAAGATCCTTATGTGCCCTTGCAAGATGACCTGCTGCGAGTGCACCCATGAGTGAAAGTTCACCTGCTAATACTGTTCCTGCTACAATTTCTGCAAATTTACCTACCCCATCACTACCATATACGCCCATAATTTCTAGACATTCTCGGGCAGTTTCAAGTCTTGTTCCACCACCAAAGGTTGCGACAGGAACATCTGGTAGTGTTACTGAGAAGTAAAGATCTCCATCAGCTTCCTCTGCAACAGTTATTCCAAGACTGCCCTCAACAATGTGTGCTTCATCCTGGCCTGTTGCTAAGAAAATACCGCCAATCATGTTGGCATAATGAGCATTAAAACCCATACTGCCTGAAATTGCAGATCCCACAAAATTTTTAGCGGTGTTAACTTCTACAATTGCTTCAGGAGTGGTCTTCAATGTTTTTGCAACGATTTCTTTTTATAATAATATTTCAGCTCTAATGGTTTTGCCCCTTCCTTCGATTAAGTTCATTGCAGCTGGTTTTTTATCCACATCCACGTTTCCACTGAGAGAAATGATATGACCCGATGTTTCTTCCATAAGCACGTTAAGAGCAGTTTCTGTGGCTATGGTAACCATGTTCATTCCCATGCTGTCTCCTGTTGTATAAACAAACCTTGGATATACATATTTTCCAACAACGACTACTGGATCTATTTTAACCAGTTTTCCATGTCTGGTTGTGGATTCTGCAGCTTCTTTTAACTTACTGAAGTTGTTTTGTATCCAAGTTTTAATTTTAAGAGATTCTGAGACTGATGCAGTTTTTATGACAGGTGCTCTGGTCATTTTATCGTCAATAATTCTTGCACTGGCCCCTCCTCCTGCTCTAATAGCAGAAAATCCTCTGTTAATAGAGGCAATGAGAGCTCCCTCTGAGGTTGCAATGGGAACGTAGTACTCTCCATCTGCATGTTCTCCATGGATCACCAGTGGTCCGGCAATACCAACAGGTATTTGAACAGTCCCAATTGGATTTTCAATATTTCGTTTCAATGCTTCTTCCATGGATAGGGAGTATTTTGATAGATGTTTAAGCTCGGTGTTACTAACTTTTTCAACGAACTTTCTACGAATGGTAACAGCTTCATCAACATCATCTGTAAACTTTTCGACCTGATGCAGTTTCACCTGACCATCAGCAATTCTATTGATTAATTCTTTTTCGTCTGCCATGATCCTTCACTTAAGCTGATTTTAATTCTTTAAATAAATAAAATATCTATAACTGGATGATTTTTTTTATGTCTTGAATGTGTATTCTAATGAATTTACTTTATTAGTGCTATTGATTAGGTTACTATGAATATTTTTCTATGGAATTAAATTAGATCCCAGATCATATCAGCAATTTCTGAGGGTCTGTCAGCCACATGTACGCCTGAATTTTCTAGGGCATTGATTTTGGTTTCTGCTGTACCAGAATTACCCTCTATTATTGCCCCAGCATGTCCCATTCTTTTACCTGCAGGAGCTGTTACACCAGCAATGTATGCAATAACAGGTTTGCTGATGTTTTCTTTTATATAATCTGCTGCTATTTCCTCTGCATTTCCTCCAATTTCTCCAATCATAACCATTGCAGCGGTGTCATCGTCATCTTCAAATCTCTGAAGTACATCTGCAAAGTCAAGACCCACAACAGGATCTCCTCCAATCCCCACGCAGGTGCTCTGTCCCATTCCAGCATTTGTGACCTGATTTGCGACTTCATAGGTGAGAGTTCCACTCCTAGATACGATTCCTATGTTTCCTTCATTGAATATGTGTGTTGGCATAATTCCAAGTTTTCCAATTCCTGGGCTGATTATACCTGGAGTGTTAGGTCCAATCACAACAGTATTTTCTTTTTTCGCATATTCCACTATATCCATGGAATCATGCACCGGAATGTGTTCTGTGATAATAACTGCGAGATCCAACTGTGAAATTGCTTCAAATGCAGCATCCTTTGCAAATGATGCTGGAACAAAAATAATGGATGCATTTATATCCAGCTCATCTTTAGCCTCTTCAATGGAATTGTAGATTGGGAGTCCATTGAAGTTTTGGCCCCCCTTACCAGGGCTGGTTCCAGCAACGATGTTGGTGTTGTATTTAAGCATCTGTTCGGCGTGGAAAGATCCCTGTTTACCAGTTATTCCCTGAACAATGCATAGGGTATTTTCATCAAGAAATATCATTATTATCTCCCCTAATATTTTGAAATTTTTAACATTAACATAACAATTATTTTTTTAACCTAATATTTTCATCCTCTGGGCGAGTGGAACAGAAAGATCCATAACATTCCCATTCATGAATGCTGAAACAGAAACTATCACACTTCCAGGAATTACATAGGAAGGAGTTCCTCTTTTAACAAGATAAACATTTTTATTTCCCAAAGCAGCCCCCACCATTGCACCTGCAACGACTCCAACAGCTTCAATGTCTTCAATTGTTGCAACAACTACAGGATCATCTGTTTCATCTGAAACAAAACCAACTCCAGGGATCTCAACAGTCCCGTGATTCCCACCACCAATGTCTGTAACATGATCCATTCCTCTTGCTGCGTCCATGGAAGACTTAACCACATTTTTGACGAAGGGTTCTCCTCCATAGGTATCGAATGCTAGTATAACTGCATCAGGATAACGATCCTGTCTGATCTTAGCTTCTGCATAGGATACTCCCTCTCCAGCACCTTGTGGCGTATCAGCAATTCCAGCAAGATCTCCAATGTCTTCAGCATTTTTTGATAAAACATCCACTATTGCTTTGTTTACAGTTTCAAGCATATTATCCTCTACAAAAGCACTGATCACAACATCATCACCAGTTACATTTGTTAAAGCTGCTTTGAATGCACCTGCATCCACAATTTCGTGTATATCTCTCTCGATATTCATTATCATGTTCTTACTACATGAAACATCATTGCATGAAACATCTGCTCCAATGGATGTTAATTTCAAGGAATCACCTTTGATTTTTTAATAGGTAGGTTTAACAATTTTTAATCATTAAACAAACAGTTTATCTTCTTGTTTATTAAAATAATATGTTTACAACGAATTTCTTCAAATTTTTTGTAAATAAATTTATTTAACTATATTATACGGCTATTTGGGAGAACTTATTTTTATAGATTTTTGTACCTACAGTACACATTTCCCCCACAATAACTTGTTTTTAATAGAATGGTGAATGATATTATTTAGTAAAGAGATAGAATTTAACTAAAACAAAACTGAAATTTTTATTTCAGATAATAAAAACCGTAACTAGGATGAAGTGAAACAATTGTTCGATAAAACCAGAATATGTGTACCAATTATAGAAAAAACATATGAATCTGCCTTGGAGTCATCTAAATTTTCTATTAATGCTGGAGCCGACATTTTAGAACTTAGGATTGATTTCATAGAAAATTCAAACCCTGATGATGTGAAGAGTCTTATTCAAGAAATAGACTTTCCAGTAATTGCAACCAATCGAAGAAAGGAAGAAAATGGATTTTTCAGTGGTTCAGAGTCAGATAGAATAGAAATTCTTTTAGAAGCTGCAAAGGTTGCTGAGATTGTGGATATAGAGCTGGGAACTGAATTGGATCATCTAAATAAAATTGTGAAAATCTCCAATCTGTCCATTATTTCATTCCATGATTTTGAAAAAACCCCTGATGAAGATTTTTTATTGGAAATAGTGAATAAAGAACTGAAATTAGGGGATATGGCTAAATTTGCTGTCATGCCCAAAACAATGGCTGACACATTGGTTGTTTTAAATGTCCTCTCAAAGGTAGAAAATACTGTGGCCATATCAATGGGTGAAATGGGAAGCTACACCCGGGTTGTTGCACCACTTTTTGGATCTCCGATTACATTTGCATCCTATGAAAACAGCTCCGCTCCTGGACAGTTAAACATTGAAACAACCAAAGATTTCATCAATAAACTATCGACAAATTAAAAATTCATTTTTTGATATAGCTAATTATTCATGGTTTAAATTATCACTATTTTGAATGTTCCTAAAATAGTGAATGATATGATATATTTCAAGTTAAAAAAACGATGAGGACGTAAAAAATATGAATGGAAAAAACAGGAAGGATATAAAACCGGGAAAAGAAGTGTTTATAGTACTTAAAAAGGATCAAAGAACAGGAAAACTATCCAAGGGGGTAGTGGCCGATATTTTGACCAACAAATCATTCCATCCCCATGGCATAAAAGTTAGGCTATCAGACGGTAGGGTTGGAAGAGTCCAGGAAATTGTTGAAAGTGATTAAAAAAATTAAAAAAAAATTGAACAGGCCTAAGCCAGTTCAGACAGTCTTTTTACTCTTTTCACCATGTTGGGATGGGTGGATAAGAGTTCCATTACACTTTGACCAGTACTTACCTTAGTATCAGAGTACCTGAGCCGTGATAGTTCTTCTTCACTAATTTTTCCATCCATATCAAGATCCAACTGTTGTAAGTCGTTAATTTCGTTTCTAGCGTCAGTGACGTCATTTACAAAGAAAGCCTTATAACCTTCAACTTCCTTTAGTTCATCTTTGTTACTGGTTGCAGATCCGTAAACCAGTTTGTAAAGAGCACTTGCAAGGTAGTGGGGTTTGCATCCCAGATCCACGCTTCCTTGATCAGCGTAGTACTCTCTTGTTCTTGAAATGAACATTACTAGGAGCTGTCCAACAAAGTATGCTCCTAATGCACCTAAACCTATAATAATTCCATATCCGTTGTCTCTGTCTTGGAACAGCGTACTTATGAAGATGTAGTAACAGATCAGGGGAACAACGCTTATTAGGGTCATTACTATCATATCGCTGTGTTTGATATGGGACATTTCATGACCTAACACTGCTTCAAGTTCTTTTTCATCAAGAATTCTTAAGATTCCCCTAGTTACACATATTCTGCCGTCTTTTTTGGTTCTTCCAAAGGCAAAGGCGTTGGGAACATTTATTTCTGAAATACCCACTTTAGGTTTTGGTACGCCTGCTTTCATTGCGAGATCTTCGATCATCGCATGTAACTTAGGTGCTTCATGTTCACTAACATAGTGCACTCCCATGGATCTTTCCACCATTTTGGGACCCAAGAGATACTGGATACAGATTACTGATATGGCGAAAACAACATAGAATAGTGAGTATCCAATATGGAAGTAGGATAGTACGAGCGTTAGGATCAGATAAAGTATTACAAATTGAATTATCGGGGCTAAAAATAGCCTTAATTTAAGTGATAACGTATTCGATCTAACCATTTATTTTCACATCTCCTTTTAATTACCAATTGTTATTGAATGAAGT
>WASR01000122.1:0-3372 GCA_009712615.1 Methanobacterium sp.
ACCTGGCAGGTGATTTGCGCTTTAAAAAAGCTAAAACACTCATATTGGGACTGGGGGAGAAACCTGAAGATCTGGAATATGTATGGAGATTGATAGAGGATCTCAAAATCCACAGGGTGACTTTTTATTCATTAAATCCTCACAAAGATACCGTATATGAAAATTCACCTCAACCAGCTTCACTTTACTATGCGGGGGTTGTTGCAGCCACAAGAATCAAATCTCCAGATTTAGAGATAGTTACTGGTACCTGGATCGATAATCTTGCAAACATAGGGCCTCTTCTACTTGCAGGTGCAAATGGCATAACCAAATTTCCATTATTTAAAATGTACGGCACTAGATATGGTAAGAGAGTTGAGGAAGAGGTTGAATGGGCAGGCAAAGCGCTTCAGGGAACATTTACAGATCTTAACAGGTTAGAATGTGATGATTTTTCCAACAAAACATTAGAACCACATGTTAACCAGTACATCAGAAGATGTCTTGGGAAAAAAGATAGGTAGTTTTTGACGATGAATCTGTGGGCATTAGAAATTTACAAAAAGTTCTTTAATCATTATTTATTGATACTATGATAAACATTAAATCCAATGTGAGTCCATTTAGGAACAAAAAAGTAATGGATATTTTTTCAGGGAACTTGGACCCTTTCAAAAAAAAAATTTTTACTATCATAATTTTAGTGGAGGAATAATCATTAAGATGAAATGCGGACTTGAAATTCATGTTCAGCTTGAAACTGATTCTAAACTATTTTGTAGTTGCCACACTAACTACAAAGATGCTAAGGCCAACACAAACATCTGTCCTGTGTGTCTGAATCAGCCAGGAGCTAAACCATACCCTCCAAACAAAGCTGCTTTGGATGGTGCAATTAAGATAGCACTGATGTTGGGATGTGAAATTTCTCCAGAAGTAACCTACTTCCAACGAAAACATTACGATTATCCTGATCTTTCATCAGGTTACCAGAGAACTTCCATACCCATCGGAAGTGGAGGGGAACTCAACGGTGTCAGGATTTATGATGTTCACATCGAAGAAGATCCTGGTCAGTACAAACCAGACATGGGAACCGTGGACTTCAACAGATCAGGAATTCCCCTAATTGAGATCGTTACACACCCCGATATGAAATCACCTGAAGAAGCCAGAAAATTTTTGAGGGAACTTATAAGAGTTCTTGAGTACAGTGGAAGTGCACGTGGAGAAGGAACAATGCGTGCAGATGTGAATATTTCTATTGAGGGCGGTAAAAGGGCTGAAATTAAGAATATTAACTCGATCAAAGGGGCTTACAAGGCACTTCAGTTTGAGATGGTAAGGCAGAAAAATCTATTGAAACGTGGGATCGAGATTAAACAGGAAACTCGTGCTTTTCTCGAATCTCAGATGATAACTGTGCCAATGCGTCTTAAGGAAGAGGCTGAAGATTACAGGTACATTCCTGATCCTGATCTCCCCCCTATGCAGGCTGATGAAGAAACTGTGGAAACCATTCGTGAAGAAATGCCAGAACCGGCCCATATAAAAACAGAAAGATTTGTAACAGAATATGGCATAAGTAGAGACCATGCAAAGGTAATTACATCGGAATTGGAGCTGGCAGATGCGTTTGAAGAAGTTGCTAAATCTATCGATCCAGAATTTGCTGCACTCTGGATGAGGGATGAACTGAAGAGGGTCATTTACTACAACAAGATGAGCTTCAAAGAGAGTGAAATTACAGCATCACAAATAGTTGATCTACTAGATATGTTGCAGAATAAAAAGATCACCGCCAAAGCTGGTAAGAGGGTCATGGAGAAATTACCAAAGAACTCCAAGATGCCCAGTACCATTGCTGAAGAAATGGGGCTGACGGGTGTTGTTGGTGAGGATCAGGTCCTCGATGCAATTAAACAGGTTATAAAAGAAAACCCTGATGCAGTTTCAGATTACTTTGAAGGAAAGAAAAATGCAATAAATTTCTTGGTGGGACAGGTTATGCGTCTCACAAGGGGTAAAGCAGATCCTACAGAGACCAATAAATTATTAGAGGTAGAATTAAATTCAATGTAACCATTCACGAATGAAATTGGCATGGGATCTATCAGTTTCTTAGGAATGCGGAAAAAATTCCAATTCCTGAATCTGAAAAGATCCTGTAAACATTTTGGTACAAATAAATTTTGTTTCTAATCAAATGAAACACTAAATTCTCCTAAATTTGTTCGAAGTCAAATAATTGGGGACTGCAGGATTTAGGGTAAAGAGATTTAAATCAAAAACAGAATTTCATCAATAAGTCTAGATAGGAGATTTTTAATGACGAGTTCAGCTCTTGTAAAAGATTACATGACTAAAGAAGTAATTACCGTGAATCCAGAAACTCCTAATGAAGAAGTTATAATGCTCATGAAGGGCACTGGTCACGATGGATTTCCAGTTAAAACAGATGGTGAAGTTATAGGCATGGTAACTGCCTTTGATCTTCTCCTTAAAGAATGGCTTCCTTTGGTTAAGGACATAATGTCCACCGATATTGTGGTGGCTGAAGAGGATATGTCTATAAATGATGCCGCGAGGGTAATGTTTAGAATGGGAATATCTAGGCTGCCAGTAATAGATAAAAATTCTAAATTAGTGGGTATTTTGACCAACACAGATATAGTTAGGTCCCACATTGAAAGGTCAACTCCGATGAAAGTGGATTACTTCAAAAGAACCCTGGAACAACTCTATGAAATTGATACCAAGGTTGTTCGAATGAAGGTTCCAATAGATGAGATCAGACCAACCCAGGACAAGATATACGCAGACGAACTTCAAGGCAGAACCTATGAAATAAAAAGGGGACTTGCAGAACCAACCATAATTGCACACACAGGTGATAGATACATTTTGGTTGATGGTCATCACAGAACAGTTGCAGCACTGAAGCTGGGATGTAAAGACATTGATTCCTACGTGATACAGTTGGACCATGACATACACCTTGGACTGGAAAAAACAGCTGATAAAAATGGTATTTTCTCTTTTAAAGATATTGAAGTCATAGATGACGCTCAACATCCATTAATTGCAATTACAAGCAGCCTCAGAAAGGAGGCTAGAAAATGAGAAACAAAGACACCATAATAAGAGAACTTTATCAGGTTCTGGAAGACAGGAGAGACAATCCTATAGATTCATACACTTCTAAAATGATGATAGATTCTGATAAGAAGGCAGAGGATAAAATACTCGAAAAAGTTGGTGAAGAATCTGCAGAACTCATAATCGCATCTAAGAACGATGAAAATCTGGTTTACGAAGCAACTGATCTCATTTTTCACACACTCCTCCTTTTGGTTTACAAGGGAGTTGAAATTGATGATCTCTTAGATG